>JAOAPQ010000059.1 GCA_025462965.1 Bryobacterales bacterium | reverse complement strand
GTCAGTGTGGCTTTGTCCAGGATGCCGAGCAGCAGGTTCCACAGGGCGTCGCTGGCCTTCTCGATCTCGTCAAACAGGACGAAGCTGATCTTGAACTTATCCGTGTGGTGTTGGTTCAGTACCTCTTGACTCAGCAGCGGATGCGTTTCCCGATGACCCAGATATCCGGGAGGCGATCCGATGAGCTTCGCGATCTCGTGGCTGTGCTGAAACTCGGCGCAGTCGATCTTAGTCACCGCGCGGACGTCACCGAGCAGGGCCTCGGCGGTCGCCTCGACCAGTCGCGTCTTTCCAGAACCCGTGGGCCCGAGGAATAGAAAGTTGCCGATCGGACGCCCCGGGCCGGTCAGCCCGGCAGTGAACGTCTGATAAATGTTTACGATCTGCTCGATTGCGTCATTTTGACCCACAATGCGCTTGTGCAGATCGGAATGTAACCGCTCTGCGTCCTGACCCGTCTGTTTAGGATCTAAACGCTTATTCATCCGCGCCATGATCTTCATCTCCCAGTCACTTACATGGATGCAAGTGGCGTGCCATAGATTTCGTCTTCCTTCGAACATGAAGTGATTTAAATGAAAAACGCACGGACTCGATCTGCGAAAGTCGCGTGGCGGGTCGTCTGGACAGCGCTTGGGGCGCTGCTCTAGTATTGAAGCAGCATGATTTCATCCGGCACGGCATCGAACTGGCGGGATGATTTCCAAGAATCCTTCGGGCACTTGATGCAGGCAATCGATACCGAGTTGGTCCAATCTCGCGATGCCGCCAGGGCTGATGGCGCACGTCTGGCGGCCGAACGGCTGAACCAGACGATCCGTCGTCTGCGGCAAACTACCGGTGAATCGGACCTGCTGTCGGTATTGGTCGAAACCTCGGCGCCATTCTCGGCGCGCGCGGCGGGGATTGTTCTGAACGGAACGCGCGCGAGGGCCGTGAATGTCCGCGGGTTTGTCGCGCCCGAGATCGAATTCGAGGTTGGCAAGGCAGCTGCGTTATTGTCCGCGATCGAAACGAAAGACCCCGTCGTTGCGGCCGCCAGCGAGAGCGAGCTTTCTCCGGAATTGTGCGGCGCGGCTGTACGCGACCTCGAGACGGTTGAGCGAGGTTATGTATTTCCTCTTGTGTCGGCGGGCTCCGTCCGAGCAGTTCTGTTCGCGCTGGGAAGCGTACAGCCGGCGTCCCTTGAGTTGTTGAGCGAGACGGCGGGGATGCGACTGGAAGCGCTCGACGCCGGGCAGCGCGTGCTGCCCAAGCCAGCCGGCTCTTGGACGGACCTTCCGGCTAATGACCAGGCCGTCCATCTGAAGGCACAGAGGTTCGCGCGTGTCGCGGTGGCTGAAATCCGGCTCTCGCGTCCGGCGGCCGTCCGTGAGGGTCAGGAGCGCGCCGCCCTCTACAGCACGTTGCGCCCGGAAATCGACGCTGCTCGCGATAAGTTCCGGAAGGGGTTCGTCTCATCGACTCCATCCATGGTGGATTACCTCTACATCGAACTGGTAAGAAGTCTGGCAAACGATAATGACCGATTGCTGGGCCCGGATTTTCCGGGCCGCCTCACTTAAGATCGCGAGCGGCTGTCTCGCGGGCGCCGTGACCTGTGCCGCCGCGACCGGGCCGAATCCCGCGTTGAACGAACTCTCTTTGGGGATGAAAGCCTTCGCTCTCCAGGACTATACCGGAACCATAACGCACCTGAAGGTTGCCCAGCCGAACCTCCCCAAGCTCGGCGATTACGTCGCCTATTATCTGGGTGCTTCCAAAGCGCAGTTGAACGACTATCCGGGCGTGGTCCGCGAACTCGAGGCGATGCGGCTGTTCGCAAGTCCGATTTCGCCGCTCGCCGCCAAGGCGACCCTCCTCGAAGCGCAGGCGCGATTGCAGATCCAGGATGTGAGCGGCGCCATTCGCGTGCTGCGTAATGATTTCGACGCCCTCCCGCAACCGGATGGCGCGATGGCCCTCGCTCAGGCATACGAGGCGCAAGGAGAAAAAGCGCAGGCTGCGACGCTCTACCAGCGCGTGTACTTTGAATACCCGGCGACGCAAACGGCTGCAATGGCGTGGACAGCGATCGACAGGCTGTCGAAAGCGATGGGCGCGGATTATCCGCCGCCGGGTCCGAAAGAGATGCTGGAACGGGGCAGCCAGTGGCTTGCGGCGAAGGAGTACGAGAAGGCCAAAGAGGAATTTCAGGCTCTTAGCTCTCGATTAACCGGTCCGGAGCGCGATGAGGCCAGCGTGCGCGTGGGGCTGGCGGAGTTCCAGATGGGCAATTACCATGGCGCGCGCCAGCACCTGGCAAAGCTGAAGCTGGCCCGTTCGGAAGCTGACGCCGAACGGATGTACTATCTGGCCGAATGCGCGCGCAAGCTGAACGACGACGCCGAAATGGTCGCCACGGTCCAAAGCCTCGGCAAGCTCTATCCGAAGTCCGTCTGGCGCCTGAAGGCTTTGGTTTCGACAGGCAACCGTTTCCTCTATTCGCATGAGGCCGATAAGTACGACCCTCTGTATAAGGCGGCTTACGAAACCTTTCCCGACGACAGTTCTACCGCCTATTGCCACTGGAAGATCACATGGGACGCATATTTGAAGCGTTCGCCTGAAGCGGAGCCGTTGCTGCGCGAGCAGGTGAAGCGCTATCCGGCGGATTCCAAGGCCGCGAGCGCGCTGTACTTCCTGGCTCGGCTGGCCGAAACGAGCGGCGACCGCAGGTCGGCCCGAGCCTACTACGACGAACTCGCGGCGATGTTCCCCAACTATTATTACGGCGTCCTGGCCTTCCAGAAGCTTGCCCAACCGGGCATCGCGGCGGCCGCTCCCATGCCGGCCGTCACGCAGTGGCTCAATACCGTCGCCTTTCCTGAGCGTCCCGATCTGAGCAACGAAGCTCCTACCGCCGCCACAAAGGCCAGGATCGAGCGCGCCCAGATGCTCACGGATGCGGGTTTTCCCGATTGGGCCCTGCTGGAACTCCGCTTCGGCGCCGATACCGACGGCCAGAAGCATCTGCTCGCCATCCAGATCGCCCGGAATGACGACACGACGGCGCACAGTTTGCGGCATATGAAGCTGCTGGCGCCGGAATATCTATCCCTGCCCTTCGATCATGCGCCGAGAGAATTCTGGCAGTATTTATTTCCTCTGCCCTATCGGGAGCCCCTCGTGAAAAGCGCACAGGCGCAGAATCTGGATCCCTATCTGGTGGCCGGGCTTATTCGCCAGGAATCCGAGTTCAACCCGGCCGTGATCTCCCACGCCAACGCTTATGGGTTGATGCAGCTGATTCCGTCCACCGGCCGCATGATGGCCGGCAGGCAGGGTATCGGCGCCTTCCGGACCAGTATGCTGCTCGAGCCCAACACCAGCTTGCGGCTCGGTTCCACGTATCTGCGAATCCAGATCGATAAATGGCACGGCAACCTGGAACAGACACTAGCGGCATACAACGCCGGCCCGGGCCGGGTGCAGGAATGGATGGCGTCCGCGACCTATCGAGAGCCTGCCGAGTTCGTGGAGAGCATCCCATTCAATGAGACGCGCGAATACGTTCAGGCCGTGCTCCGCAATGCGTTTATTTATCGGCGCCTCTACGATTCGAAATCCAAACCCGTGCCGCCGGTGCTGACCGCGGCTGCGGTACCCTCAACTAAGCGCAGCGTTGCCGTGCACAACATCGCAGCGCACAGCGTCGCAGCTAAAACTCCCGTCAAACATGCCCCAATCCGTCGCACAGCCGTCACCAGCCGAAAGAAGCGTACACGCGCGGTTTCGTAGCCAGCGTACCAGCCGATTCACCGAATCCGTTATCCGCGAAATGACGCGCCTTGCGGTGCGCCACGGCGCGGTTAATCTGGCGCAGGGCTTTCCGGATTTCGGAGCTCCCGCCGAGATCAAGGAAGCGGCGCGTGCAGCCATCGATGCAGATATCAATCAATACAGCATCACGTGGGGCGCCAAGCCGCTGCGGGATGCCATTGCGGCGAAGTACAAACGCACATATGCGCTCGAAGTGGATCCCGAACGTGAAGTGACGGTCGTTTGCGGCGCGACCGAAGGCATGATCGCGTCCCTGCTCGGAACTATCGACGAGGGCGACGAGATCATCGTGTTCGAGCCGTATTACGAAAACTACGATCCCGATATCAAGCTCTGCGGAGGGACGCGGCGGACTGTTTCTCTCCGCGCGCCCGACTGGGGCTTCGATCCGGACGAGCTTAGGCGCGCCTTCAACCCCAGCACGAAGGCCATTATCATCAACTCGCCGAACAACCCGACCGGCAAGGTCTTCTCGCGGACGGAACTGGAGTTTATCGGCGGCCTGTGCGAAGAGTTCGATGCGCTCGCCATTACCGACGAGATCTATGAGCACATCATCTACGACGGTGAAAAGCACGTGCCGATGATGACGCTGCCGGGGTTGCGTGACCGCTCGATCCTGGTCAACAGCATGAGCAAGACGTTCTCCGTGACCGGATGGCGCGTGGGCTGGGTGATCGCATCGCCGGAACTGACGGATTCGATTCG
>JAOAPQ010000005.1 GCA_025462965.1 Bryobacterales bacterium | reverse complement strand
ACTCCAGTCCCAGGGTCAGCTGCGATTCGCGATAATCGATCAGAATTTGCGAGTGTTCCAGCGCGGGAAACCCGAGCAGGCCCATGATCTCCACGCCATGAAACTGGCTCATTTCCTCGAGACTGACCGCTAATACGTCGTCAAGAACCATGTTGCGATAGCCGATCCGAACATTCGCCGGCGCGCAGGATTGGCCCGCTACCGGACCGCCGCCGGCTTCCAGGTCCATGCTGGGCGCAAACGAGCGCGCGAGGCGCAGCTGTTTGGCGACTGGTGTGGCGATCGCGTTATAGGCAGCGCCGGTGTCCACGACCAGATAGCCCTGCTTCGATTCGAGGATGGCCGGGAGAAACAGAATACCATTGTGCGAATTTCCGATGATAGAGTCGCGGCCGCGACTCGTCTCGCCGCCGTCAATGTACGGCAGCAGTTCCAGTATTTTTCCCTTGAAGTTGATTTTAATCAGAAACCTGGAAAACAGAATTGTCGGAACCACACCGTCCAGACCCTCGGCTAGACCGGAGGTGACAATCGCCGTGGGAACATCGGCAAGGGCGAACGGACCAATATCGATCCTCCGTGCCAGACCCATCGGAACCTGATCCACTGAGGTCTTGCCGACCGAAACCATTTCCACCGCCGACAACGCCCGAACGCCAAACTTTCGGGCAACTTTCTCTTTCAGAACCAGATCTCGCGCCCCACTGTCCAGTAAAAGATGCACCGGCTGCCCTCCGTTAATGCGCACCTGCAGCAGCGCGCCCCGGGTCCGAGCGAGACTTGGCACAAATGGAGTCAGCGGCAAACGATAGTTTCGATAAGGGGATAGCAGCACCGGCGCCGGCCGCCCGCTGGTGGGTCTCGACGGCATTCCTTGTGCCGTGGCCCCCTGGGCCGCAGCGGACAGGGTACAGACTAACGCGGTTAGCCCGAGTATTCTTCGAAAATTACTCATGAGTCCGGCGGCCGGCCATATGGCTCCGCAGCCTGCCACGATCCAACGTAATAGTTGATCGGTAAGCCTCCTAGCGGGAAACTGCCAGCGGCCTTATAATCACCCGGAGCGGGCGGAAACCGGACGTCAATGACCAGCCGCCTCGTGCGCGCGATGGGAACTGAAAGTCGTCCCCGTTGCATAATGGGCGGCGTTGCAGGCTTTTTAAGCCGAGGGTCCTTGCTCGTCAGCGGTTTAGTGCGCCGTGCCGGAAACGATCGAGTCACATTCCCGAAAGGCCACGTCTCCCTTCGGACTGAACCATTCGGTAAAGAAGCGGAAGAATGTAAAGGGTCAGCAGGGTTGAGGTAATTAGCCAACCGATGACGACGGTCGGTAACGGCCTTTGGATTTCCGCACCCGTAGCCGTCGAGACTGCCATCGGGATAAAACCCAAACTGGCGACCAGCGCTGTAATAAGTACTGGGCGCAATCTGTCGCTTGCCCCGTGCCGGACCGCCACCGAGATCTCGTATCCCCGCATCCGCAGCTTGCATGAACGCAAGTAGCACGGCCACACTGGCAAGGCTGGATGCAAGAGACCGCAACAACGCGACCCGGTGGTTGGCAAAACCAGCCCGGTTATTGTTCCACCGCGTCACGGCCCTGTTCTTTCGGGGCCACTCTGGGCTCAGCAAATCGTAATACTATGGAACGAGCCGGGCTAGCGGTAAAGGTAAATCACTAATCGTGGAGCCACCCGCCGGAGTTGAACCGGCGACCTACTGATTACGAATCAGTCGCTCTACCAACTGAGCTAGGGTGGCCTGCGCGTGAGGAGAGTCTCTACCTTTATATCATCCGCACGCCGCCCGCTCAACCGCGCTAAAATCCCACTGTATGAGAATCCCGCTCACGCTGGCCGCATGCGGCGCGCTCGCCGCCGCTTTTCTCGCCGTCGCTCAGCCATCCCGCCCCATCCAGACTTTCGACACCTCCGCCGGCCCCCTCAAAATCACGCCCATTTACCACGCCAGCGTGCTCATCCAGGCCGCCGGCAAAGCCATCTATCTCGACCCCGCCAAGCCCGCCGACCTCTCCGGCCTCCCCAAGGCCGACTTGATCCTCATCACCGATATCCACGGCGACCACATGGACCCTGCCTCCATCGCCGCCCTCGCCAAGCCCTCCACGGAAATCATGGCTCCGCCGGCCGTCGCGAAGACCGTCACCGCCGCCGCCACCCTCTCGAACGGCGAAACCAAGAATTGGAACGGCATCACCATCGAGGCGATCCCCATGTACAACATCCAGCGTGGCCCCGCGCCCGGCAAGCTTTTTCACGATAAAGGACGCGGCAACGGTTATGTCCTCACCTACGGAGGCAAACGATTCTACTTCTCCGGCGATACCGAAAACATCCCCGAAATGCGCGCCCTCAAGAATATCGATGTCGCCTTCGTCTGCATGAACCTTCCCTACACCATGCCTCCCGACGAAGCCGCCGCGGCCGTCAAAGCCTTCCGTCCGAAAGTGGCCATCCCCTACCACTACCGCGGTTCCGACCTCGCCGTCTTCCGCAAAGGTCTCGCTGGAACCGGCGTCGAAGTCCGTGAACTGGACTGGTACCCTACTTCTTCTGCTCCTGCAAAATGAAGCTCTTCTCGCCCTGCTTCATCAGCTTGAGCCGCTTTCGGATTTCCAGTTCCTGCTCCTCCGGATTTCCGCGCAGTCGCTCGATGCGCGCCTTTTGCGCTTCGATCAACTTATGCAGTTGCTGATTCTCCTGTTCGAGTTCGCGGACTTCGCGCCGCTTCTCCACCAGTCCCGACACTCCATCAGCTCCGCGTAGTTCCACGAACCCGTACCCGACGCACGCTAGGAATAACGCGCCGAATCCAACTTTCCACAACGATACTTTCATGGCTCGGCCCTATGGAACATCAGTGTAACATTTGCACGGAATCGTGTTTTGGCGATAATGCGGTATGACGGACAAAATAGTCCTTTTCACCACCTGCGGGTCGCCCGAGGAAGCCGAACGTCTCGCGCGTATGGTCGTCGAACGTCGCCTGGCCGCGTGCGTCAACATCTTGCCGCCGGTTCGCAGCATCTATCGATGGCGCGGCACCATCGAAGAGTCCGCCGAATCGCTGCTGCTCATCAAAACCTCTCGCCCGCGCTTCGACGAACTCTCAGCGGCTCTGCGTGCGGCTCATTCCTACGAAGTTCCGGAGATCCTCGCTCTGCCCGTAGTCGCTGGCTCCCCTGATTACCTCGCCTGGCTGGAGAAAGAAACTGAATAATTTCCGCGCTCTTATCTTCGATATGGATGGCGTCGTCATCCACTCGAACCCCTACCATCGCGACTCCTGGATCGCTTACAACCGCCGGCACGGCATCGAGACCACTGAAGCCATGCATCAGTTCATGTACGGCAAGCGCAACGACGTCATCGTCCGGGATTTCTTCGGCGGCGGCCTCACGGACGAAGAAGTCTTCGCTCATGGCGCCGCCAAGGAAGCGCTCTACCGTGAAATGATCCTTCCCGTCGTCAAAGAAGCGCTGGTGCCCGGCATTCGCGAATTTCTCGAGCGCAACCAGCACCTCCCGATCGGTCTCGCCACCAACGCGGAACCCGAGAATGCCCGTTTCACCCTCGAAAATTCGGGCCTCGCCCACCTGTTCCGCGCAGTCGTGACCGGTCAGCAGGTCGCGCATGCCAAACCGCATCCCGAGATTTACCTGAAAGTATCCGAAATTCTCCAGGTCCCCCCGGCCGATTGCCTTGTCTTCGAGGATTCTTACTCCGGCGTGGAAGCGGGCCGCGCCGCGGGCATGACGGTCATCGGCGTCCGCACCACCCATCCCGAGTTGCCCGGCACGCTTTTCACCATCGACAATTTCCTCGACCCGCGCCTGCCCTGAGTAGGACATGCCCGAGGGGGACACGCGGTGATAACCGCGTTCTTTGCTCGCAAAATTTCTCCTAACCAAAACCCCGCAACCCCGTCCTATGGGTAAGCATCTTACCCATAACCTAGCCAATGTCAATTTCCGACGAAAGGCACCGCGTAGCGCTCCTCCAGGGGACGCTCGACGTTCTCATCCTCCGTATCCTCATCTTCGGCCCTCAACACGGCCAGGGCATCGCCCGCGCTATCCAATTGAACTCCGAAGACGTCCTCCTGGTGGATCACGGAGCCCTTTATCCCGCCTTGCAACGGCTGGAAGCGCAGGGATGGATCAGCGCGGAGTGGGGCGTGTCCACAAACAATCGCAAGGCGCGGTTCTACACGCTCACCCCGGAAGGCCGCAAGCACCTGACACGGGAAACAAGCCGCTGGCGCAAACTGGCCGCGGCCATGGCACTCATCCTCGATCTCGAAAAGCTCAAACCCTAGGGAGTTAACAAACAGGGAGCACAATATGTTTAGTCGCCGCCGTCCCCAATCCGATTTCTCCCAAGAACTTCAGGCGCATCTTGAACTGGAGATGGACCGCCTCCAGGCCGAAGGTCTCTCCGCGGACGAG
>JAOAPQ010000046.1 GCA_025462965.1 Bryobacterales bacterium | reverse complement strand
CTTGCGTAAAACTTTTCGATCACGTCGCAAAGCTGGGCGGCCTTCAGGTCGGGATTGCTGATACTCAGGGAAGCGATTCGGGCCTCGTTCCTGCCATCCAAACCGTGCAACAGCGCAAGCGCCAGTACGCTATCGATGCCCGACCCCAGATCGGAGTCGTACACGATCCCGGTGGGCGGCTTTTTGATGCCGGCAAACTGCATACGCTAGGCCAGATCCAGGCCTTGTATCGGACCGGTGGAATCCCCGAAGTGTTCGGTATGAACGCCCATGCGATCCATCATTGTGAGAAACAGATTGCACATCGGGGTCTCGCGCCGGTACACAATGTGCCGCCCTGTCTTAAAGCTGTTGCCGCCGCGGCCGGCAATCAGAGTCGGCAAGTCTTCGTGAAGGTGACGATTTCCATCCGAAAGCCCCGCGCCGTAAACGATCATCGTGTTGTCGAGGAGCGTGGATTCCCCTTCCTTGATCGACTTGAGCTTCTCCACCCAGCCCGCAAACTGGCGCACATGGTAGGTGTTGATTTGTGCCACCTTCTCCATCAACGGCTCCTGATTGCGGTGGTGAGTAAGCGGGTGGTGGCCATCGGGGATGCCGATTTCCGGATAGGCGCGTGACGTACCCTCGCGCGTCACCAGGAAGGTGATGACCCGGGTCTGATCCGCCTGGAAAGCAACCGTCATCATGTTGGTCATGAGCCGGAAATGCTCCGCGAAATCGGCGGGTACGCCATAGGGCTTATCCATTCCGGGGGAGATTTGGGCATTGTCCTTTTCCGCGCGCTCAATCTGATGCTCTATTTCGCGGATAGAGGATAGATACTCGTCGAGCTTGCGGCGATCGGTGGGACCCAGGTCCCCTTCC
The DNA here is from genome assembly GCA_025462965.1 of Bryobacterales bacterium. Lineage (GTDB taxonomy): Bacteria > Acidobacteriota > Terriglobia > Bryobacterales > Bryobacteraceae > JALYXI01. The sequence goes on along the minus strand of JAOAPQ010000046.1, from coordinate 2,089 downwards.
AGCTTCTTCGTGTCCGCGGTAACGAAGTCCAGGATGCTTCGGCGGTAGCGGTTCTGCCGTGCGCGCGCTTCGGGAGTGAGTGCCGCGCCGGTTCCGAACAACCGCTCGAACAGGATGCGCGGATTCAGGATCGGCGGAAGCGGCTGCGCGTCCGTTCGCCACGCCAGGTTGTTGGTGTAGGCGCAGGAGTATCCGGAATCGCAATCCCCGGCCTGGCGCGCGTCTTCCATACCGACTTCGAGCGAAGGAAAGCGGGTATTGCGTCCCACCTGGCTGGCGACGACCTGGTCGAACGATACACCGGCCTTGATATCGACCATGGTCTTGCGGGGCTGAATGCCGGTCAGATAAGACGCGCAGCACCGGCCATGGTCGCCAGCGCCATCGAGCAGCGCGCGGCCGGCATTGTGGGTCAGATTCCCGAGAACGGTAATGTCTTCTTTGAAGGGTTCGAGAGGCTTGAGGATGCGCGGAAGCTCCGCCAACTTGCCTTCGTAATTCAAGTTCCAGTTGCGCATGTCGATGCCATTCGGGACATAGACCATTGCCATGCGGACGGGCGGTTTGGCGGCACCCGCGAGAGCCATAGCCGGCACCATGGCATCCAGGAACGGCAGCGCGACCGCCGCCCCGGCGCCTCGCAGAAACGATCTCCGTGCAATGGCTTTCCGAGTAATCATTTTTGAGCTATCTCCTTAGGCTTGGCCTGCTGTTTGGCTGGTACCTGGGTGGTGATCGATTCACCGCGCCGCGATTGGAACGGGAGGCTGCGGACCACCTCAAACACAATGGACTGGAATGGATAATTCGATGGCGCGAGCTTACTTTGAATTTCGTTGACGGTTGGCGCGTCGAAACGCTGCAAGCCTCTGCCGAGGGCATATGTGAGAAGCTTCTCGATCACGCAATGAGAAAACTCCGGCATCTCGGAGAGCAGAATCGCTTTCATCTGAGCCGGTGTGGAGAAGGATTTTCCGCCCGGAAGAGTGCCTGTCGCGTCGATCGGGAACTTGCCGTCCATCAGGCGCCACTTACCGATGCCGTTGTAATTGTCGAGCCCGAACCCGAGTACATCCATCTTCGAGTGACAGGAAGCGCACGCGGCATTGCTGCGGTGCTCCTCCAGCTGCTTGCGGAGAGACACTTCACTTCCCACCTTGGAGGCGTCGAGAGCCGGAACATCGGGCGGCGGGGGCGGAGGCGGCGTACCCAGAATATTGTTCAGGACGTACTTTCCACGGATAGTGGGTGACGTGCGCGTCGGATAACTGGAAACGGTCAGCACGCTGGCCTGGGACAGAATCCCGCCGCGTTGATCGCCTGTCAATTCCACCTTGCGGAACTCCGGTCCCGTAACGCTCTGAATGCCATAGAACTTCGCAAGTCGCTCGTTCAGGAAAGTATATTTGGCATCCAGGAACTCGGAAAGCGGACGGTTCTCCTGGAGGATGTAATTGAAGAACATGCGCGTCTCCGTCATCATCGAATTACGCAGTTCCGGCCCCCATAGCAGGTATTTATCCGGATCCGGCTTCACAAAATCGAGATTGCGGATCTCCAGCCACTGGCCGGCAAAGTTTTCCGCGAGCGCGGAGGCCCGGCTATCGCCGAGCATTCGCTTCACCTGAGCATCCAGGACGGAGGGCTCGTGCAGAGTACCTTTCTCCGCGAAGGCAAGTAACTCCTCGTCCGGCATGGAACTCCACAGGAAATAGCTCAAGCGGGATGCCAGTTCGATATCGCTTACCCGGTGAATGCGCAGGCTATCGGTCGGGTCGGGATCGCGTTCGATGCGAAACAGGAAGTGCGGCGAGACCAGCATCGCTTCGAGGGCAAGCTGGATGCCGTGGTCCACGTCTTCACCGTTCTGCTTGGCCAGCGCGACAAACTTCATCAGCGCGTCCAGGTCGGCCTTCGTCACCGGACGGCGATAAGCGTGGCGGGCGAGATTGGCGACAATCCTCTCCACGCAGGCCTGGCCGGTCTTCGGATCGCAAATGAAGATTTTCTTGCGGCTGGCCTTCTCTACCGTAGAAGCAAACGGACCCGAAAAGGTGATGGTTTCCGGGTACTTGTTCTTTTTCTTCTG
>JAOAPQ010000037.1 GCA_025462965.1 Bryobacterales bacterium | reverse complement strand
TTCTGCTGCGCCCAGGGGACGTTCTTCACGGTCCGTTCTGCATCGTCGTTGCGCTGCATCAAACGATACGTGGATGCTAGATAGGCCGCCGCCAGATCGGTCCCCCACTCCTTGGGATAGCGACGCTCCAGTTCCTGTTCCACGTTCACCAGCGCCGCCCCCGGCTTGATCCCCTGGCGAGTCAACAGATACACCGCATAAGCGCGCAGACGTCCGGCCTCCAGAGTCGGCGCGGGGCCGGCCGCAAAGCGCATCAGCCAATCATCGGCCGAGGCCAACAGCGCGAGCGGAATCTTCTGGCCGCGTTCTTTCGCTTCGAGTAGGAAATGCACCGCATAGATGGTCGGAAACTCAGCTGTTTCCGGTGACGACGCCCACAATCCGAACCCTCCCTGATCGTTCGCTCTGGCTTGCAATACAGAAAAAGTAGTGGCCAGCGGATTCGCGTTTGGTGGCTTCGCAGTCCCGAATTCAGGACGCGATGCGAGTAATAATGCCGCCATACCCTTGCTTACCTGCTGCTCCGTGCACGAGTACGGATAATCGTACAGCCAGGCGATCAGACCCTGTCCCCAAACCAGCGGCAAGGACGATACCGACGCCTCCACCTGCCTGCGTTCCGCGTACAAATCCCGCGCGAGCGACGCTTCCGCCGAGGAGCCATTGAAGCTGCCGAGCGTGAGCTGAGTGCGGTATGCGACGGCGGGCCGCACGCTCACGCTCTCTTCCAGATGCGCCTCGGCCGCACCTCGGCGCGCAATGAACTTCAGCGACGCCGCGCCGAGAATCGGGTTCGCCTTGAAGCGGAACTCGCCGGTACCTTCCTTCTTGGCCGCGGCCTGCAGATCCGCGCTTAGCGGTCCCAAGGCCGAGAGCTCGGGACCCGTCTGCACTTCCAGATGAATCGGACCTTGCCCGCTTGTCAGGTTATTGAATACTCCCACGCTGATGGTGACTTCATCGCCCGGGGCAACCATAGACGGCACATTGGGCGTCAGGATAAAGCTGCCCTTCACTTCCACCGCGCTTTCGGCTGTGCCCACGTTGCGCGCATTCGCCGCGATCGCAACCAGGCGCAGCCGTCCGTTGAAATAGTCCGGCACGGTGTAACGCAGCTCCTTGCCCGCGGGCCCCACTTCGATCACGCCGGACCACCAGGCCACCGGCGGCTTGCGCTTCTTGTTAAACGGATTCAGGTGGCGCGCGAATCCTCCGTCCGCGTCGCCGCCCGGCGCGGCCAAGGCCAGAAAGCGTTTGAACTCCGGCAGGATCAGGTCCAGAATCTGGGTGGTCTCCACCTCCAGCATGCGCTTCTGGAATAGATAGCCCAGCGGATCCGGATTTTTATACCTGGCCACCTGCAAGATCCCCTCATCCACGGCGAGCACAGCCACGCGCGATAATTCACCAGGCGCGATCCGCATGACGAGCGTAGCCCCAGGCCTTACTTCGCGCGGCGCAGTCAGACTCAGGGTCTCGGTGCGGGCCGCGAGATTGGCAGAGAAGGACGCAACGCCATACGATAGCGGACTCAAAAATATCTCGTCGGACGACGGATCGCGCACGAACTGCACGCTCACATAGCCGTTGCCTTCGAAGTCCTTCGGCAGTTTGATCTTCTGCACCGTGCTGGTGGTCGACGCCTTGAACCACTGGTGATGAAACACCTTCTCGCGCTCGATCGTAATCAGCCCCGCGCCGGTATACGGCGCGCGAATGCTCACGGCGATGGTGTCGCCGCCCGCATAAGACGGCTTATCCAACCGGACCTGCAACTCCGCATTACGCTCGAGCGATCCCGCCAGGTTCGCCTCGCCCGCCACGCTGTAGCTCAGTTGGTTCAGCTCCGCGCCCGCCGCATCGCGCAGCACCAGCACGAAGTCCCCCGGCTCCTGCGTGAGCAGCGGGATGTTACTGCCGCCCGCGCCGATCCGCACCTTCCTGCTGCTGCGGACGATCTCCTTCAATCGAGAAACATACTTATAGGTCTGATTGCCCTGTTGGGTCAGTACCGATACGTATTTGCGCTGCATCCAATCGAGCGTGAGCCCCTCCTCTGCGACTGGAGACACTTGTTGATTCACCGCCAGCCAGTTCGCCTGCCGGGCGCTGCCGCGTTGTACGAAGCTCATATCGCCATCCGGCTTCACGCCAACCAGATACGCCGCTTCCGACACGATCGCGCTGTTCTGCGCCGCCACGTTGCGGCCGCCCTGCGCCTCGAAGGCTCGCGCCAGAACGTTGAGCCGGTAAGCGCGCCCCGCGAACCGCTTCAGATCGACCTTGAATTCCGCGTTGCCATTGTCGTCGGTCGTGACTGGAGCGAGACTCTCGTGAAAGGGCTCGCTCAAAAACTCGGCTGTCTGGAATCGGTAGTCCGGATATCGCCCAAACCGGGGCAGCACCGCTGTCAAACTCAGTTCCCCTTCCACGCGCCGGCTGCTTGCGGGCTCGCCAAACAAGTGCGCCACCACCACCCGCGCCTTCACGTCGTCTGGCCGCAGCCAACCATCAACCGCCTTTTCCGAAAGGTCGAGCCGCACCTTCATGCGGTCCGGCTCGAACTCCTGCACCTTGAAGGATGTGCTCCCCAGAATCTCGCGCGCCTTCTCGTCCTTCAGCAGGTAAGCGGATGCCGCATAGGTCCCCGTCGGCGACCCGACTTGGCTCGTATAAGTAATCTCATCGAACGCCATGGACGACAGCTTCAATGGATTCCGGCTCACCACCGCGCCCCGCGAATCCGTAACCTCAACCTCGAGTGGCAGTCCAGTCAGCGACGCCTTCCAGTCCGCCGTCCGCGTAATCATCCCCAGGTGCGTGGTCTCGCCCGGCCGATAGATTCCACGGTCGGTGAACAGATATGCCGAGAGCTGTTGCGCCGATTTCGCATTCTCCGCGCCGCCCGTATCGAACCTCGAAACATCTACGCGCCTGCCAGGCGTTTCGAACGGCATGAAGGAAAAGTCCGCGTCCTTCTGCGCCACGATCATGAGCGGCGTTTTCTCCCGCTTCAACATTCCGAACTTCGGCAATTGCGCGTGGCCGGCGCTATCGGTAGTAGCCGCCAGCACGGCCTGGCCATTCCTGCCTGTGACCTCGATCCGCGCGCCCTCCACCGGCTGACCGCTGTGGATCGACTGCACGAAGGTATCGCGCCCGCCGTCCTTCGTCTGCTTCACGATGAATCCAAGATCGGTAATCAGGATGAGACGCGTGTCTTGCAACTCAGCGCCGTTTCCGGAATCGTCGCCTTCCGAGGACGGCGCAGCGTCGGCGGGGCTCTCGCCTTCGTCAGGCTTCTTCGGCGGCGCGGGCCGGATGCGCAGCAGGAACAGCCCCCGATTCGCCTGCGCTCTACCTTGTAAGTATTGGCCCAGGTCGACGCTGTCGTAAGTCGGTTTGCCCGGCTGCTTCCCGCTATAGTCGCGGACGGCAATGAATCGCTCGACGATCTTGTCCTGCAGATCGCTACCCACGTTCGGATGCGCGAAGTCCCACATCCCCGGCGCAAGGTGCTGGACCTGGCTCGGCAGCACGCGCCCGATCTCCACTTCCACGCGATCCACATCCCTCGTTAGAAACCCGACCTTCTTATCGCCCGACAAGGACAGCAGTGCGCCCTGGCCGAGGAAATTCAACTTCTGGCGGTAAGGCTCCACCTTGACGGTCGCAATATACGGCTTGCCCGCGAGGTATCCGCCCGTGCCCTCGACGCCATCGTGCACCAGCGCATAAAGGAAGCGCCCCACAGGCGCGCGGAATTTGAATCCATGCACGGTGTCGCTCCCCTGCTCCGACGCGACATAGCTCAGAGTCAGCGGCTCGCACTTGGGCAGAATGTCTTTTCCGATCGCGGCGGGGTCGCCCCATTGGTAGGGTTCCTTATCTTCTTTAGACTGCTGGGGATGGCGCACGGGCAGCAGGCAGACCGACACCTTACCCGCAAGCGCCCTCTCCGCCACCGGTGACGAACTGTTCAGCAGCAGGATCTGTTCGGGCTCGTAGCGCGCATTGTCCACGAGCGTCATCTGCGCTCCGCTAAACCGGAGGCTGGAGCGTCCCGGAATAGTCACCACCACCTGCAGGCGATCCTTCGTATCGTTCCCGCCACGTGCCGCACGTACGCCTTTGCCGATCCTTACAGTCATCGGCGTATCGTCGCGAGGCATCTCGAGCGGTGCGGAATGAATGTAGGCCGCCAGCTTGAACTTGTCGTAAGAAACGGTGAAGCGCGTGCTGTCCGGCTTCAGGCCGAGATATCCCGCGTCCTGCGCGAGCGCGAGCGATACACACTCTTCGAACCGCTGCGAATCCACCGGGTGCGTGAACTGCACCGCCGCCACGAGCTGCTTCAGACTGGGATTGCGCGGGTCCTGATAAAACTCGCTCCGCGCCATCTTGGCCGCAAACGGCTGGCTGCGGAACTTCAGCTTGTACTCGTCCAGCTCAACTCCGCGGGCGAAGAAACCCTTGCGCCCAAATCGCACGCTGAAATCGCCATCCACCGGCCAATCGCTCTTGGGCGTGAATTGCAGTTCCTTGTCGTTTACCCAGACCCAGGAGCCTGGGAATGCGGGCGAGAGATCGATCCCGGCGGTCACCCGCTTTTCCACCTGCTTGAGCGGCGCAGCGGACTCGCTGAAGGCAATCTTGAGCGGCTGGATGTAGGCGATACCGCTGTCGTTATACGCGGTGAGCCCGGGCGGCGTGAGAGTGATGTTCACGTAGTGGGGCGTCGGCCTGGTCTTGTACCAGACAGCGCCCGCCATGGCGCTCACGAGCGCGAGCAGCAAAGCGGCAACGCGCCGCCGGTCCGCAACCAGGTAACGCCAGGCCCGGATGAATTGCTGTCCGGACCAGCCAATCCACCTAGGCGGATGCCATTCCAAATTTCCAATTACATGACCTGCAAGCCAGGAGAAACGAGCCTGCAGCCTCCGTACCCACTCCACAATCTCCGTCATGACCCCCACCGATCGCGATCTGCGGTTAATTGTAAGGGACGCAAGTTACGAATCAACAAACATTCATCCATCTTTAATTAATGCGAATTTAATGGGAGGACAGATCGCGGAACCGGAGAGTGAGTGCTGGATGAGCGGATGAGCAAGAGGCATCGGGCAATAACGGGCAATGCGCGACGGCATTGGGGGCACTCCAGGCACTCTCGGCAAGGTGGAATCCGCAACTTACACGTTCCAAAGAACGCAACTGGGTTCGAATCCCACCCTCTCCGCCATTTCACATTTTTTATTTCAATAAGTTATGCTGAGCGGGCATTTGAATCGTAAAAGGATTACGCCTGCGGCGGCGCTGGATGGTTCCGCTTTCCACAATCCGCTAATATGCGGCCGAATCCGCCCCGCGCTATTTCCTAACGAATTTCGCGACTCCACTCCGGCTTGAGGCTCGCAGGAGCCTGCGCTAGCGCATCCTTCAAAGCTGCTTTAATTTTCGCGTCGCCCGGATCGCGCAAAAGTGCTTCGTGCAGTTCCTGAAGACCCTCTGTCCATCGCCCCAGCCGCAGTAACGCCACGGCATAATTCACGCGTATGCCAACCAACTCCGGATACAGAGTCGCAGCTTGACGGTATTTCTCAAGCGCCGCTCGCAAGTTTTTCGAGGCTTCCAGTGCCGCTCCCTCATTGTTCAGTGTGATCGCCGTGAGCTGGTTACGATTGACTCGATCTTTCTCCCGGAGCATCTCTGCCAGCTTCTGCTTGATGAGGTTCGCCTCTTCTACCTTGCCGTCCTGACGCAGAGCCATTTGCAGAGAATTCAGCGTAGATTGATCGTTTGGGTTCAGCTTGTATGCCTTCTCCAGGTGCTCTATAGCCACATGCGCTTTACCCTGCCGGAGACATTCCGCACCGAGCCGGTATTGAGCAATCGGATCTTCCGGATGTAAGCGAACCGCGGTCTCAAAAGCCTGGACGGCGCCTGGGCTGTCGAGCAGGCCCCTGCGTGCTTGTCCCAAATCCGACCATGCCTCCCCAAACGCAGGACGGATTTTCACCGCCTCCTGCAAATGCGCCGCTGCCTGTTGCACATTACCGCTCGCGGTGTACGCCTTGGCACGGAGATAATGGCCAGTCGCAGCGTCGTCATTCTGCCCCAGCAACTCGATAGCCCGGTCCAGATGCTCCGACGCGAGCTTCGCATCGCCCGCGGCAAGGAGCACCTGCCCGAAATTCAATTGCGCAATCCCAAATCGCGGATCGAATGACACGGCTTTCTGGAATGCTTCGCGAGCTCCCGCGGCATCACCGAACTTGTCATACGCCTCGCCTAGCGTATTCTCCGCCTCTGCCGACTTCGGCCGCAGCCGTACAGCCTCCCGAAGCTGTTCGATTGATCCTGTGCGGTCATCCGCTTCCATCAGCAGGCTTCCCAGTAGTAAGCGGACGTCGGCATTACCAGGTTCCGCATGGATCAGATCGTGAAGCAGTCGGATGGCATCTTGCCGCTGCCCGCCGGCAGCCAGGTCCCACGCATGCTGAAGCGTTTGCTGAGCAGGAAGAGTGATACCTGCGGATAGCAGCAGAAGAAAACACCGGATCATTCGGGAGGTCATGGGAACTTCTGCGTGCGCGTGATTCCTGAGCCCTCTGTGATGTAAACCAGTTGATTCGGAGCTACACCGGCAAACTTTTCTACT
>JAOAPQ010000022.1 GCA_025462965.1 Bryobacterales bacterium | reverse complement strand
CTGAACGGTTCCGATGCGGGAGAAGACATTTTGCTCTTCGCGCCTGAGCTGGTCCGCCGGCAGGCTGCGCTGGCCGTAGAACCGGTCCACAAAGGGCGCGTAACAGCCGATCTCCTCGTCGAGATTGCGACGGCGTTTGGCGTCAACCCACCGCTTCAGAACGGTTGAAATGTCTTTCTGGACCCGCGAACCGTCGGGTGGAACGGTATTGGTCTCGCCGGACGGATTTTGAGACGTTTGTTCCTGCGGCTCGGGTTGCGCCGGTTGGGGCGGGGGTTCATTCGCCGGGGCCGCCGCCACGGGGGCGGGAGGCGGCTCAGGCGTACGCACGCTTTGCTGGTGAACCATTCGAATCGGCAGAGCCAGGGCCAGAATACCGGCGACGGCGGCGGCGAGAACTACTCCGGCGATCAAGGGCACCCGATTGTTCCGGGGAGCAAGGCTTGCGGTGACGGCGCGCGGCTGGCGCGGTAGCTCGTGGGGTTCGGGGGGCGCAATGGGCTTACTCACCGGGATGGGCGGTGGCGGGTCGCTTGGCGCGGCTTTTGGTGGAGTGTCGCGATCGGCCAAGAGCTCGTGCAACATGGCCTTGAGCGAGGGCCGAGCGTTGTGGTCCGGATCCAGCGCGGTGCTTACTATGGAATCGAAGGGGGGCGGGACCGGTTGCGAGCGGCCGACTCGTGGGAAAACTTTACGCACTACGGACCCGACCGACCAGACGTCCCACGCGGGAGAGACGATGCCCTGGTTCGCTTCGGGCGGAGATTCGAACGCGGGCATGAGCAGGAGCCGCCGTGTGTTCCGGACCGGATATTGGCCGGGGACGCGGAGTTCGGTGAAATCGGCCAGCTTCCATCGACCATTCACGCGCCAAATGGCTCCGGCGCGAACGGCGCAACTCGTCAGATTTTCGGAATGGAGGTAAGCAAGACCGGAGGCCAGTTGCCGCAGGAGATCGGCGGCTTCGTCCACGGTCATGGGGCGGCGCTGCAATTCTTCAACGAGATCCCAGTCGGCGGTTTCGGTTGCCATGTAGATGAAATTCCGCTCACCGCAGGCCAGGCGTCCCGCGGCGAGGACCCGAACCAGGTTGGGATGGCTCAGAAAAGCGGCTTCACGGAAGCGGTTGAAATCGTCGGACGCGCCCGGCTGGTCCTCCCTTTCGAGGAAGAGGAGGACATCCGCAGCCTCGACCAGGTCGCGGGCCCGAAACCAGGCGCCGTTGCGGTCTAGCTGGAGTAGATCTCCAACCTTGAATCTCGAATCCAGAACCTGACCCCGAAGGCAATCCCATGCACTGCTTGCAGTTACAGCGGTTTCTCCGGCTATTTCCACTATTAAACAGGACCTCATTGTCTGATAAGCAACTTTCTGGCCGTAGCAACCAGCACACATTGGAAGTGATATTGCCCAGAAAAGTACGCACCCGGAGGACAATATGCCCGACCTGAAGAGATTCCCGGTATTTGGAGAGCGCGGTCGAATCGGCACCATGGCGGCAGCGGCACGCTTCCTGGACAGCCGGACCGAAAAGACGATTCAACTGGACGACGGCGGGGAAATATCCGTTCCCGCGGATGCGCTGACCGTCCGGTCCGATGGGTCATTTTACCTCCGCGATGCCCCACCGGTACCCAACGCGAGCGCCCCGCCCGCAGCGGAAGCTGCCCCGGCGGTCGCCTCCGAGGAGCCGGCACGACAGGCGGCCGGTTTGACGGGTGTGAACGGGAATGCCCCGATTATCAGCCCGGATGCCAAGATGTTCCGCGAAGGGTATGCGATCGAGAGAGTGCAGGTGGATCGGATTGTGGCCGAACCGCCAGTGCAACGGCAGGAAGGCGACACGCTGGTGCTGCCGGTTGTAGAGGAAGTTCTGGTAGTGGAGAAACGGCTGATGCTGCGCGAGGAGATCCGGATCACGCGGCGAAGGGAGCAGGTGGAACAGATCCAGACCATCAATTCCTCCGCTTAGTAGCGCCGGATCGCACGGGAAGGGCTCGACGATGTTGGAAATTCTGCCGTTGACCCCCGCGACGGACGCGTTTTTCGTTCTGGAAGAAGGATCGCGCCGCAAAATCATTGCGCTGGCCGCCGGCGCTGCTGAAAGGCTAAGAATCGACGCGGTGGAAGCATTGCGAAGTTTGCCACGGCGGGGTCTGGAAATCGGCGGGATTCTCCTGGGGGAGGCAAGCAATTCTTTCCTGGTTAACGGCGTGGCGCCCGTGGAGAGTGAGCATCTGTACGGGCCGGGGTATGAGCAGTCGGCGCGCGACCGTGCGGTATTCCATGCGCAGATGGATGAGCTGCGGCGGATACCTGCGGGCGGAAACGTGCCGATCGGGCTGTACCGGACGTATACCCGCGAAAGCGGCGGGGTGAATGCACGCGATGCAGAGGCGCTCCGGCTCTATTTTCCGGAAAGCGACGGAGTGTTGCTTCTGGTATCACCGAAGGCCACCGGGCGAGTGTCGATCTCCTGTTTCTATTGGGACCGGCGGAGCCTGATTCCCTGTGCGTCGGCTGCGGCGCCGCATGTGTCCTCATCACTGTTGCCGGCTGACTCACCAGCGATGTCCGTTGACCCAGTGGTGGAATTTCCGCGCGCCGCGCAACAGCGGCGGAACCCGGCATGGGATGCGGCTCGCTGGCTCAACGAAGCAGCGCTGGCCGGAATCGCTGCACTGATTGTGTTCGGCGCGGTATCTCTGCTGCATCATGAGCCGGCTTCCGCTCTGGTCAAGCCGACCGCGCGAGCGGCGAGCCGGTTGGGCGCGCGGGTGGTATCGTGGCCGGACGGCGCGCAAGTGGTGTGGAACGGCAAATCCGACCCGATCCGGGGCGCGGTGGGCGCTCTGCTCTCCGTGGAGGACGGCGGAAGCAAGACTGACCTTCCGATCAGCCTTTCGGAATTGCACACCGGGAATGTATTTTACGGTGTAGCGAGCCCGCGAGCGACGTTCGTGCTGACTGTTTACGCGGCGGACGGATCCGAGATCCGGGAGAGCATGGTTGCGCGCGGCACGACACCGGCTCCGCCGAGACGCCAGGCGAAGATCGTCCGCGACCGCGGCAAGCCAACTGAAGAGCAGCCGCGGACATTGACTCTCCCTCCTCCGGTGACGGCGGCTTCCGGTTCCATCTCTCCAAAACCATGAGCAAGCTGCTTCTGACTCTATTGGTTTGTGGTTTCCCGTTGCTCGCGGATTTTGAAGCCGCCTTGCGGGCCTTCAACGCGGGCGACTACGGGCACGCACTGACGCAGTTCGCTCCCGAGGCGGAACAAGGCAGCGCGCGGGCTCAGAATGCCCTGGGATTTCTGTATGAGCGGGGTCTTGGAGTCGCGAAAGACGCGCAGACAGCGGCGAAATGGTACCGGAAGGCGGCTGAGCAGGAGTATGGGCCCGGCGAATACAACTACGGTTTGTTGTGCTGGCGCGGCGTGGGTGTTCCGCAGAGCGATGCGGATGCCGTGAAGTGGCTGGAACGCGCGGCGCGCCATGGTGTGCCTCTGGCGGAATTCGATCTCGGCAACATTCATTACAAAGAGGGAAAAGGGGACCCGGCGCAGGCGCTCACGTGGTGGCGCAGGGCGGCGGACGATAAGGTTCCGGCGGGCTGCTTACAACCTTGCTTATCTCTATGCGGAAGGGCCGCGTTTCGCGCACGATTATGAACAGGCGGCGAAATGGTATCGCGCGGCCGCGACCCAAAATTACCCAATGGCGCAATACGCGCTGGGGCTCCTCTATGAAACGGGCAGGGGTGTCAAGGCGGATCCAGTCGAGGCGCGGATGTGGCTCGAACTGGCGGCGCGCGGCGGTGTAAAGGAGGCGCGGGAGGAGATGAATTCGCGGCAGGCGTCCCTTTCACCGGCGCAGCTTCGGGCTGCGCGGCAGAGAGTGTCCGCGTGGAAGAGTACGCAGGCGGGGACGGTTCAGGAGGATGCTTTCGTCGCCAAGAACGACGCGTTCGTAAGAGTGCTAAATTCGGGCGTTTCGAATCCGCGTGTTCGCCTGGTAACCGATCCCGGTCCCGCGAGAGAGCAGAAGCCGCGAGCTGCGGGGACCGGTTTCTTCGTGAACTCCGAGGGAAGCGTGGTCACAAGTTCAGAGATTGTGAAGGGCTGCAGGGAGATTGTTGTCCGTACGTTCCAGGGGGAGAAACGGGCTGAGCCGTCCGGCGAAGACAGCCGGCTTGGTCTGACAGTGGTCGCGATCGAGGGAGGGCGCGGCGATCCCTTGGCGATCGCACCGGGTAGCGGTGAGGAAGCGCCTGCGGTCGAAGTGGGTTATGGATCGACGTGGCACGGTTCGTCGTCGGCGAACTCAGTCCTCGGCAGGATTAGCCAGGACGGCCAGCGCAGGGAGTTCCGGGCGGAGACGCCTTCCGATCCGCCACTCGCGGGAGGACCGGTACTGGATACTACGGGACGCGTGGTGGCCATGTCGGTGATGGGAGAGGCAGGACCAACACTGATCGCAGGAGACGACCTGTTGCGCTTTTTAAGAGCGAATCACGTACCGCTGACAGGGCGTGCGACGGAGATCGGCGATTTGTCAGAAATTGCCGCGGCCGCGAAAAGAAGCATTGTACGGGTGGAATGCAAAGCGAAAGAACCGCCCCAGTAACCGCTCTGCTACCGCGCGAACCACGCGCACGCCGACCGCATAATCTCCTCAATCGCCGAATGCCGCGGTTCCCAACCCAGCACTTTCTTGGCCCGTAGCGCATCGGCTACCAGTACCGGCGGATCCCCCGCGCGCCGGGGCACCACACGCGCCGGAACGGCACGCCCGGTCGCAGCCTCCACGGCCTGCACCACTTCAAATACCGAGTAGCCCCGGCCGGTCCCCAGATTGAACGCTCCGCCTTCGCCGTGAGCAAGCAAATGCTCGAGCGCCGCATGATGCGCGGACGCCAGATCGCTCACATGCACGTAATCCCGCACCGCTGAGCCATCGGCGGTCGGGTAATCGTCGCCATAGATCGAGAGCTCCGGCGCCTTCCCCAGCGCCGCCTGGATCGCCAGTGGAATCAAATGCGTCTCCGGGTTATGCGTCTCGCCCAGCTCGCCCTCAGGATCGGTCCCCGCCGCATTGAAATAACGCAGCGCCGCCCACCGCAAGCCGTACGCCCGCCCGTACCATTCGAGCGCGCGCTCCACGAAGAGCTTCGATTCGCCGTAGGGGTTCACCGGCCGCGCGGGCGTTGCCTCCGTAAGCGGCAACTCCTTCGGCTGGCCGTAAATGGCACAGCTCGACGAGAACACAATCGTGTTCACGCCCGATGCGCGCATGGAATCCAGCAAACTCAGCGTACCAACCACGTTATTCCGGAAATATTCGCTGGGGCGCCCCATCGATTCCCCAACATAGGCGCTCGCCGCGAAATGAATTACCGCTTCCGGCCGGTACCTCTCGAATACGCCGCGCACCGCGTCCGCGTCCGCAATATCGCATTCCACAAGCGGCCCCCAGCGCACCGCCTCACGATGACCGGTCCGCAGGTCGTCGATCACGACCGGCTCAAGCCCCAGATTTGCCAGATATTTTGCGGTGTGACTGCCGATATATCCCGCGCCGCCCGTGATCACGATTGCCAAACGGAAAGCGTACCAGATATAAGAAGCGTCGGGGAAAATAAAAACCCCTCTAACTGCAACTCGCAAATGATTCGAATAACGGGCATTGACTGCTGATAACACCGGCTCCCGCAAGCACGACGTTCACAGCCCGTTCCCGAACCACCATGCCAATTGCAGCAGAGGGCAGGTTGGAAGGTACTTCTTTGATTCACTCTAGGGATAGCAACCCGGCCGCCATGTGTCAATGTCGCAAGTGTATGAAAGCACGGCACTCAGAGTGCCCGAACCTGGTGCAATGAGTCGTTTGCCGTGCGCGCCCTGTGTCGCTGTGACACAATCGGGTCGAATGATTCTGGGGAACTCGCGTTGGATGACGGGCCTCGCGCTCGCAATAATATGGGCGGGTTTGGCGGCGGGCCAGGGGTCAAAGGCCGAAAATCGTCAACCAATTGTCGAGACGTTCACTATTTATACGGAGCACCCGCGGCTTTTCCTGCGGCCCAACCGGCTGCGGCTTCTCCGACGCGAGCGGGAACGCAAATCCCTCCGGTGGGAGCAGTTTGAACTGTTGATGAAGGGCGGGGCTCCGATGCCGGAACCCGGCTTCGCCCAGTCCCTCTACTACCGCATTACGGACGACAAGCCCGCCGGGCGGAAAGCTGTAGCCTGGGCGCTCAATCCCGCGAATAACGACGGGCGCCAGTTGGCCCTGGTGTTCGACTGGTGCCAGGAGTTGCTCACCGACGCCGAAAAGCGCACGCTCTCGGCGCGTCTGGAGAAGGTTGCGAAGGGCCCTGCTGCTGCGGCTGCGGGTTCATTCGAAGCCCAGCGGTCGCGCCTCCTGGCCGCAATCGCCCTGGGGGACCATTCGCCGGAGACCTCGGCCGCCACTCTCAAGGCTTTCATCGATTCCACGTGGGAACCTAGAGTCGCCGCGCTCCGGGACGGCCGCAATGCCATCGCGCGCAGCCAGTTGTTTCCCCTGTACGAAATTCTTCATGCGATCCGCGACAACCTGAACGCCGACTTGCGGGAGCAATACCCGCGTTACTTCAAGGAACTCGGGATCGAGCATTTGCTTGCCTATTATCCGGCGTCTTATCCCGCCGCGGAGAACGAGTTTCACATCCAGGCGGCGACCGGGACCGGTGAGCCGGATTTGAAGCAGGCGGCGCTGGCTCGCGCGGCCGAGTTGGAGATGGTGGCGTACGACGCAAATGCCCCCGAAAGCCAAGTGCTTCAAGGCTGGCTGATGAACGACCGGTTTCTGATGCGGGGAACTTTCGGCAATCCCTACGAGCTGCTATGGGCGAACCCCTATCAGCCCGGGTTGAGTTATTACCATGTCCCCCTCGTCTTCCACGACGAACTGTTCGGGAGCCTCTTCGTGCGCGCGAACTGGGAAGATTCGGCAGATTGGCTGGGCTACTTCGATGGCCAGTTGCAATTATTCCAGGACGGCAAAGTCACGATCCTGAACCCCGATCTCTCTCGCCCGCCAATCGATCTCGAGGAAGCAATCGTCTTCTTCGGAAGGAATGAACGGAAATTTCAGGTCCCGGCCAAAGAGATTAATGACGCGTTTATCGTTGGCCTGGAGCCCAACCGGCTATACCAGGTTGAGATCGATGACGAAGAGTTGCGCGAGGAGCGGTCCGGTCCGGGAGGCATCCTGTACTTCCCCGGCCTCAAGGGCGGCGCCGGCATCCGCTTCAAGCCTATGTGAAATGCTCCTAGAACGCCCAGCGCCACAGGCAAGCACCGGCGGTGTAGCCGGCTCCGACAGCCGCGAACAGTACCAAATCGCCTCTTTGCAGCCGTCCCTGGGCGATCGCGTCGCGCGTCGCGAGGGGAATCGTGCCGGCTGTTGTGTTTCCGTAGCGATCGATGTTGATGATAACCCGCTCGATAGGCAGTCCCAACCGCTCGGCAGTCGCCTCGATAATCCGGCGATTCGCCTGGTGCGGCACCATCAGGCTCACGTCCGCCGCCTTCAAGCCATTTCGTTCCAGCAGCGCGGTGCATAACTCGGTAATCTTCTTCACCGCATACTTGAATACCTGTTGGCCATCCTGCTTCACATAGTGCAGCCGGTTCGCCACAGTTTCGTTGCTGGCGGGCAGGCGACTTCCGCCGGCCGGCATCTTCAGGTAGTTTCCTCCCGCCCCGTCAATCTCGCCGAGGAAATCGATAAATCCCGCATCTTCCCCATCTTCCGCCGGCTCGATCAGCATCGCCCCCGCCCCGTCGCCGAACAGAATACAGGTCGAGCGATCGGTGTAATCGATGATCCGGCTCATTGTATCGGCGCCAACCACAAGAACTTTGCGATGGGTTCCAGCGGCCACCAGATGAGCTCCCGTGCTCAGTCCGTACAGAAATCCGGCGCAGGCGGCTACCAGATCGAATCCCCAAGCCCTGGTTGCGCCGATGCGGTGCTGCACCAGGCAGGCGGTCGCGGGAAATTGCATGTCCGGCGTGACAGTGCAAACGAGAATGGCGTCCAACTCCGATGCGTCTATTCCCCGCCCCGCCAGAGTAGCGCGAGCGGCTTCAACGGCCAGGTCCGATGTCGCAATGTCAGGCGTCGCGATATGGCGTTCGGCGATTCCAGTCCGCTCCAGGATCCACTGGTTGTTGGTCGCGACCATTTTCTCCAGGTCGGCATTCGTCAGGACCCCGGGCGGCGTGTAGCAGCCGAGGGCGGTGATCTTAGGTCGGCGAAGTTGCATTTATGTGATGGGGAACAGGTTATGCGCTGTAAACAACACATTCACCTTGATATGTTAAATTCGAGGTAAATGCAAGACGGGTTGATTCCAGAGCTCCAAAGCGCCCTGTTTTTTGAAACCCCGAGCGAGATTTACATACGCGTTTTTCGTGAGCTGAAACCGAGGACACCCGTGCCCCCGATCCGTGTGGAATATCGCAGCTTCGCGAACGCGGACAGCTCCGTGCGGCTCGAGAACGGAGTTATCCACGTCCGTATTTCCGATATCCTGCAGGGCGCGCCGGCTCCGGTGACGGAATCGCTCGCGCAGATTCTCCTGGGCAAGCTGTTTCGCAAGCCGGTTCCCCGTGCGTATTCACACCGGTATCGCCTGTATCTCAACCGGAACGACGTTCGCCGGCGGATGCACGTTATCCGGCAGCTCCGCGGCCGCAAGTATCTTTCCGGGCCGCAGGGTAAACTCCATAACCTGGAGCCGATCTTCGAACGTTTAAACGCTCAGTTTTTCCATGGGTTGCTGGGCCGTCCGAATTTGGGCTGGAGCTTGCGGAGGTCGCGAAGCATGCTGGGGCATTTCGACCCGTCGCATAACGCGATTATTATCAGCCGCATTTTCGACGAGCCCTCCTGTCCTCTGCTCGCGCTGGAATACGTCATGTACCACGAGATGCTGCATCTTCGTTTTCCGGTGGAGCACTCGGGGGCGCGCCGATGCGTACATACGCGCGAATTCCGCGAGGCGGAGAAGAATTTTCCCCGCCTCGCGGAAGCTAAGCAAGCGTTGAGAAATCTGTAGAAATTAAGCTGCTGAAGGCGAGAGGGCGCCCATCGCCTCGTATTGCTCGCGCATATTCTCGAGTGCCGCGATCAAAGGCTGGACATTGAAAGCTACGCCGGTCCAGCCGATGGCATGGAGCGAAAGCCGGACTTCCATCATGACCACAGCGTAAGCGAAGACCATTCGTGCGCGGAACAGCGCCGTTGCCAGATCAGGGCGGGGCTTGTTCGAATCGACCATGGCGAGGCGGAGCGACCCGGCAATTCGGCCAAAGTCGACACTCAGCGAGCGAAGATACTGCCGGAAGATGCCGCGCCGCTGCGACCGCGCGCGCCGGATATCTCGCCAGTTCACGCCGCAGGCAGCGAGAAACAGAAAATCCTCGTTCCGCAACAGCCGCTCCATGGGCTTGTAGCGGCTCGGATCGATTTCCTGCGCGAATAAATCGTCCTCAGTAGGACGAGATAATTTGAGGAGCCTGACTCCCGCAACGAGGAACAGGCCGAGGGTCAACACGGCTATGGCATACAGAGCAACAAGCATCAGTCCGCCTCCAGGATCTTAATGGTTGTAAGAATAGCCGAAATTGATGCGCTTTGCAACTGGAGATTTCGCGATAATCCGGGCTATTTTCCGGAGGCGCGAAGACCAATAGCGTTCAGCGAATCGAGTTGACCGAGCAATCGGCTCTCCTCGCTCGCGCTGAAACTGCGACGGATACGAATAATCCGTGTCTTTCCTTCCGGGCTGAGCAGTAGCGCCCAGATGGCAAAACAGCAGGAATTAAAAATCATCATCCCTATGTCGATGCCCATAGTGTTGCGTAAGCCAGTCAGGTGTTCCGCCAGCAGTACACCCGCTTCGTTCAGCAGCAACGCGCTGAACAGCATACAGTTCACCACCACGTTCTGATGAAGCCTGAGAGGGTAGTGGGACATTACCAGCAACAGCAGAATGATCAGGACCGCGAGACCGAACACCACGCTCCGGCCCGCGAACTCGAGCGGGATCAGGCCACCGCGCTTGTGCGCTAGCGCCCCACGGGTAACAATCCTGCTAATAGCCGACGCGGCAACGGCCAGCACAAGCGCAACATAGATGCTCCACCTGCCGAACATTGCGATCCCGGGATAACTGGAGAAGATATGGTTGTATAATTCCCTGACCATCAGGCAATAAACGATCCATGTGACGGGATAGGCCACTACGAAGACCCACGCGTAAAAGGCGGAGCCGGATCCGTAAAGGGTGGATGTACCAATCAGCACTCCCTGTGAGAGGAGGTAACCGAAAAAAGCAGGGTAGGCAGTGACAAGCCCCCGATCATAGACGCGCCATGCGCAGGCAAGCGCCATGACCGCGCAGAAGAAAGACGCAACTGTAAGAATCTGGGGGTTCACCATACCCACGAATGTAGTATAGCCAACCCCCTCAGCTTCTTAAAGCCATTCTCTCTCGGTAGTGTGGTTCTTATTTCACGTACGGGCAATTCGGATCGCAGGTCGGGAGAGGCAAGCTGTTAACAGAACGCGAGGGGAGAGCGAAGAGGGAGATCGAAAAAACAACGAACAGCGCGACGGAACGAATCATTTGGTGTTTTCCTTTTTAAGTGAATTTGCTGCCAGACGAGACGAGTATATCGGCAGTCTGTCGCCCGTCCTGGATTGGCAACTTCCTTTTTCACATTTGGAACAGGAGTACGTGGGAGTACTACTTATTGGGTAAAAAGTGGAATCGCTGAGTGATAGCTGAGTGGTCCCGGCTGCCTCCCCGCCGGTACTGCATGTTGTATCCTCGAAACAAATCCATGCATCTGGACGAGAGCCCCGCGGCGGATCTATGGAGACGCACGCTGTCACAAATCCCCACGTTGTTCGGACGGTTGGTGTACCTGGCTTCTCTCCGCGACCCTAACACGGGCCTCTACCAGCATTTCGGCTTCGCCCAACGTTTCAGCGACCGCGAAGCGGACAAGACTATGCGTCGCAGCCACGTCAACGTTTTTGCGGACTGGCTTAACCTGAGCCTCGAGGAACAGAGAGGAGATCTCTCCCGCTATCTGGGAAGTCTGGAAGGCGAAAAGGAGAGGATCGTCGCGAACTGGACGCGCTTTCCGCCGTTCGCGGGATTCATTCCCTCGCAGGCACGGGAAGGCGAACGGAATCTCTTCCTCGACGATATGAGAATCATGCTGGAACTACTCAGGAAGGATTACTCGTCCGCTTCGTCTGGTCCAGATGCATAGCCACCCCGGTTACCTGGCCCACCACATCCACCTCGGCCGGGACGAACACCTTCGGGGGATAGAGTGATGCCGGATGCGGCAGTAAGATGAAGTGCTTTTCGTTCGAAATGCACCAGCCGAGGTAGTAACCCGTGCGATGCTCTACAAAGTAGATGGGCCGGTCGAACTCGTTGGTCCACCCAGAATTCACCACTTTACGCCGCGTTTCGTCTATCAGAATCAATGATTCGGGCCGGATGATCGGGTACATGCTCCAGTCTTCGGAGCCGACGAACGCAAAGCGCAAATGTTTCACGTCGGTCCCGCCCAGCAAGGACATTGGCAGCTTCCCCCAGCGCTGAATCATGCGGCTCAGAAAGGTAGTCTTTCTCAAATCCAGCCCGGGGTCCAGCGACAGAGGCATTTGTACTTCGCCGTAAGCCTGGGCGCCGAATCGGATCGGGTGCGTGCCCTTGATCTCGATGCTGGCCGCGTCCTTAGCCTGGGCCGACAGATCGACGCCGTACCACTCCAGAACTTCGTTCAGGTCAAGCCGGTATATGGTGCATAGCGAATATAGGCGGAAGATCGATGGGACCGTCCCTTTGTTCTCTATATCCGAGAGCCGGCTCAATGCGATGACGAATTCATCGTTGTTGCGCCGGTTCGCAATTTGGTTGCTGGCTTCCTCGACGTCGCGGTACCTCAGGTTCAAGCGTTCGCGAGCCTGTTTCAGTCTCTGGCCGGGTTCGTCCATGCTATGATCCTGTTTTCAAGTCCCAGCAGGTACGAAAGGCGTTGGGATGTGAATAAGCTTTCGCCCACCAGATAGGCAGTATAACGTCGTGGCGGATAGCCAGCAAGCATTGATTCCCCCGTTTTGTTCTGAATTCAGAACAAAAAATTTGGTAGGAGGCCGAAAATGAAAATCGTGGTCGGCGTCTCCGGCGCCAGCGGGTCTATTTACGCCATTCGTTTACTGGAACGATTACGCAATAACGCCGAAACTCACTTAATATTAAGCCGCTCCGGAGAAAAGACCCTTTATTTGGAAACCGGAAAGGGCGCAGCCGACTTAAAAGCTCTCGCGTCGTTTTCTTACCCGCTGGAGGACATTTCCTGCCGGCTGGCGAGCGGATCGTTTCGCACGGACGCCATGGTGATTGCCCCCTGCTCGATCCATACAATGTCCGCCATCGCGTCGGGCATCAGCTCCAACCTGCTGATCCGTGCCGCGGACGTGACTTTAAAGGAAGGGCGGAAACTGATCCTGATGGTCCGCGAGACGCCGTTCCACCTGGGACACCTGCGATCCATGGTGGCCTTGGCCGAGATGGGCGCGATTATAGCCCCGCCGGTGCCCGCTTTTTATCAAAAGCCCGAGACCATCCTCGATCTGGTGGACAATACTGTTGCGCGTGTTATGGATCTCCTGGGAATGCCCGGCGAAGACACCAAGAGATGGGACGGTCCCGATGAAAAGAAATAGCGCCGAGCAGATCGCATTTCAAGGCGAGCGGGGAGCGTTCAGCGAGCAGGCGGTCCGCCAGCTTCTGGGCGAAAAGGTGAAGGTTGCGCCGTGCGCCCGGTTTGACGACGTATTCAAATCCCTCGCCGGAGGAGCGGTTCAAGGCGCCGTAGTGCCGATCGAGAATACCCTGCACGGCTCTGTTCACGAGAATTACGATCACCTGCTGAAGTACGACCTGCCCATTGTGGCCGAGACGAACGTCCGCATCGTGCACAACCTGATCGCGCGGCCAGGTGTCGGATTCGGGCGGGTGCGGCGCGTCTATTCTCACCCGGTCGCGCTCGCGCAATGCCTGGATTTTTTCGCGAAGAACCCCGGGTTCGAGAAGGTGCCGTTCTACGATACCGCCGGCAGCGTCAAAATGATCGTGGAAAAGGGGCTGGACGACGCCGCTGCCGTCGCCTCTTCCGTGGCCGCCGAAAACTACGGCGCCACGATACTGCGGCGCTCAATTGAAGACGATCGCCGCAACTTCACTCGCTTTTTCCTTTTGCGCCGTCCCGACGACGCGACTCCGCCGCCGCGCCAGAAAGCAAAGACCTCCGTGGTGTTTACCACGCGCAACACCCCGGGGGCGCTCTTTCGCTCTCTGAGCGCCTTCGCCCTGCGCGACGTCAATCTGACGAAGATCGAATCCCGGCCGCTCCGCGGCAAACCATGGGAATATCTTTTCTATCTGGATTTCCTGGGTCATATTGACGAACCCAATGTGCAAAACGCCATGGGGCACCTGCGCGAGCTGGCGGATATGCTTCGCGTGCTGGGCTGCTATCCCCGAGGCTAAAGCGTGAGTTTCCGTTCATATCAAAAAGGTTGTAGATTTGTTTTCAGCATTCGCTTCGGGTGGCCACTCTCCATGCACTATGTCCGATCGATCGTCTTAATGGCATTCTCCGCCGGCGCCGTGTCTGCACAGGGACTCGAATACATTAAGGCAAACTACACCAAATACGAACATTACATCCCCATGCGGGACGGCAAGCGGCTTTTTACTTCGGTTTATCTACCGAAGGACGATTCTCAACCTTGGCCGATCATGTTCGACCGTACTCCCTACAGCGTCGCGCCGTATGGCGAGGATGCCTATCGGACTACCCTTGGCCCATCGGAACTCTTTGCCAGGGACAAGTTCATCTTCGTTTACCAGGACGTCCGCGGCCGCTACATGTCGGAAGGCGAGTTCGTGAACATGCGCCCCGAAATCATAGGCAAGGACGGGATTGCGGAAAGCACGGACACTTATGACTCGATCGAGTGGCTCGTCAAAAACATCCCTAATAACAATGGGCGCGTCGGCATGTGGGGCATTTCCTACCCGGGCTTTTACACCGCGGCCGGGATCATCCACGCGCACGCCGCCCTGAAAGCGGCTTCACCGCAAGCACCCATTACGGATTGGTTCATCGGCGATGACTTTCATCACAACGGCGCTCTGTACCTTCCGCACGCGTTTAATTTCTTTTCCAGTTTCGGACACCCGCGGCCGGAACCCTCGACAAAGATCACACCCCGGTTCGATCCCGGCACGCCGGATGGCTATAACTTCTTCCAAAAGCTTGAACCGCTGAACAATGTCAACGAGAAGTTCTATAAAAACGATGTCCCGTTCTGGAACGAAATCACGCAGCATCCGAACTACGACGCCTACTGGCAGGCGCGCAATCTTCGGCCGCATTTGAAAGAAATCAAACCCGCTGTGATGACCGTGGGCGGCTGGTTCGACGCCGAAGACCTTTTCGGCGCGCTGAATACTTACTACTCCATCGAGAAATCCAGCCCGAACGCGACCAACATTCTCGTGATGGGCCCGTGGTTCCATGGCGGCTGGGCGCGCAGCGACGGGGAACTGCTCGGCAATATACGCTTCAATTCAAAAACGGCTGCTTTCTTTCGCGAGAGCATCGAGCTTCCATTCTTCCAGCACTACCTCAAGAACAAGGGCGCGATGAACCTCCCCGAAGCTTATGTTTTCGAGACAGGTACGAACGTCTGGCGCCAGTATGAAGCCTGGCCTCCGCGCAAAGCCACGGCACGGCGTCTGTATCTCGGGGCGAACGGGAGATTATCGTTCGAGGCGCCGGCCCCGGGTCCCGACTATGACGAGTATGTCAGCGACCCTGGCAAACCCGTGCCGTTCATCGGTTCCATAGCTTACGGAATGACGCGCGAGCATATGACCGAGGATCAGCGCTTCGCGGCTACGCGCCCCGACGTCGCGGTCTATCAGACCGAGCCGCTCACGGACGACATCACGCTTGGCGGTCCCCTGCGCGCCAACCTGCACGTTTCCACAAGCGGCGCCGATTCCGACTTCGTCGTCAAATTGATCGACGTCTATCCGGACGCCTTTCCCGACCCGGAGCCGAACCCCTCCGGAGTGCACATGGGCGGGTATCAGCAGCTGGTCCGTGGAGAAGCGATGCGGGGCCGCTTCCGTAACAGCTATGAAAAGCCCGAGCCCTTCGAGCCGAACAAGGTCACGCAGGTATCGTTCGGGATGCCCGACGTGAACCACACCTTCCGCCGGGGACACCGAATCATGGTGCAGGTCCAGAGCACCTGGTTCCCCCTTGTTGACCTGAACCCGCAAAAGTTCGTGGATATCTATAACGCCAAGGCCACGGATTTCCAAAAAGCGACCCAGCGTATCTATCACTCCGCGCCCGAGCCGTCGTATATTTCGATCAATAGCTGGTAGGCCAGCACAAGAACGACAGGGTCGAAAAACTCCTGGCGCTCCTGCTGGGGTGCCCGTTTTTCATCAAATTTCGCGGGCCGAAGGCCCTGGAAAACAGGCCACAAAAGACGATGGCCTGTCCTACAGTATAGGTAGAGTCTTTCATGCGCCTCCTCCTGATTTGCCTGTTGCTCACGCTCCCGGTTGCCGCCCAGACTCCCGATTGGAAGTCGGTCACCGATTTGCCCCGCGTCGATGTTTCGGGAATGAATGCCGCCCAGAAGCAGACCTTGCTGAAACTGCTTCGTGAAAGCGATTGCTCCTGCGGTTGCGGCATGAAGATCGCGCAGTGCCGCGTGCAAGATCCGAACTGCTCCTACAGCCGCTCGCTTGCCGCCGTCGCGGTGAAAGGCGTGCGCGATGGCAAGAGCCCGGACGAAATACGCAAAGCGCTTGCGGCCGGCGCCGGGCCGCGCAAGGTTTTGGACGACCCGATCACCCTGCGCACGTTGGGATCTCCGACGAAAGGCCCGGAGAACGCGAAGATCACCCTGGTGGAGTTCTCCGATTTTCAGTGTCCCTATTGCTCCAAGGCCGTGACAGAGATCGATGCCGTTCTGAAGGCGTTTCCGAACGACGTCAAGCTTGTCTACAAGCAGTTCCCGCTGTCTGAAATTCACTCCCGCGCGATGCTGGCTTCGCAGGCGGCGCTCGCCGCGAACGCGCAGGGCAAGTTCTGGCCAATGCATGACAAAATGTTTGCCAATAATCAGAGCCTCACGCGCGAAAACATGCTGAAGTGGGCGGGCGATCTGGGACTCGATATGAAGCGTTTCACCGCTGACATGGATGCGCCCGAGACGAAAAAGCAGATCGCCCGCGACCTGGCCGACGGCGAGCAGGCGGGCGTGGAAGGGACGCCTACCGTGTTCGTGAATGGTAAGCACTACAATGGTTCTCTCGATCCGCAGTCATTCGGCGAGGTTTTGAAGAGCGAGTTGAAGCACTGATCGTGCCGCCGCTTTTGCTAGACTGATGCCATTGGGCGGTTAGCTCAGTTGGTTAGAGCACTTCGTTTACACCGAAGGGGTCCGGGGTTCGAATCCCTGACCGCCCACCATCTACTTCCTTGCGCCGCCCCGTTAACTGCGCACATGGGATGAAAGCTTCAAAATCCGGTTTTGAAACGCGTAGTGAACCAATTGCGCCTTGTTATGTATCCGCAATTTCCGCATCAGGTTCACTTTATGAGCGTCCACGGTCTTGGCGCTCAGGTCGAGGATGGCGGCGACTTCCTTCACGGAGCACCCCTCCGCCGTCATCTTGAGTACTTCATGCTCGCGGGCGGTGAGGGCGGGCTTACATAATCTCGGTGCGGCTGTGGACATCCTGTCTGAGACAGCGCCGCTGATCCACGTTCCGCCGGCGTGGATGGTCCGAATTGCCGATAGCAGTTCGCGAAAGCACGCGTCCTTCAAGACATATCCGGCGGCTCCGGATTCCTGGTACTCCGACAAGGCTGTTTCGTCCTGCCGGCTCGTCAAGAAGGCCGCTCGCGTTCTCGGGTTGAGACTCCGAACCATCTGTGACGAAATTGTCCCGGCCTCCATCAACAACAGATCCGGCGCAGTCGATTGCAATGTGGTTGCGGCATCTTCCGGTCGCAGAAGCTCTCCCACGACGGCTACGCTCTCGGATGCGGTAAAAAGCGCCTTCAGTCCTTCACGGAACAACGTCTGCCGATCGGCCAACACCACCCGGATTGCTTGCATGATTCCCTCTTGGCCATTAGATCGGCGGAAAGGGCGGAGGGCTTTACGTGTGGTCTCATAGGAATTTGCGGCCGCTCCTCTCTTACCTGTTCATCGCTCCAGCCATTATCGTCATCACAATCGGCTTCGGCATGGTTTCACTGTGTCTATCCCTGCTCGGAGCGCGCGAAAATCGCTTGCACGAGATTGCGCGAGTTTGGGCGCGCTGGCTTCTGAAGCTGAGCTTCGTCGAGACCGAAGTAGAGGGGCTGGAGAAACTCGACCCGGCCCGCAACTACGTACTCGTCGCGAACCATGCGAGCTATATGGACACGCCCTTGGTGATGGCGCATATTCCTCTGCAGTTTCGTTTTTTCGCGAAGCTCGGACTGTTTCAGATTCCGCTGATGGGAACGCATCTGGGGCGCGCGGGACATTTCCCGGTCGATCGCGGCAATGTACGAGCGTCGCTCAAGAGCATGGCTGAGGCGGCCAGGGCAATCTCGGCACGCGGGGTGTCAGTGCTGCTGTTCCCGGAGGGCGGAAGGTCTGAAG
>JAOAPQ010000016.1 GCA_025462965.1 Bryobacterales bacterium | reverse complement strand
TGGCGCTCGGAGGCACCGCGGTGGGCACAGGCATCAATGCCGCTCCGGAATTTGGCGAGGCGGCAGCAGCTGAAATCGGCAGGCTAACGAATCTGCCGTTCGTCAGCGCACCGAACAAGTTCACCGTTCAGGGCGCTCACGACGATCTGGTTGAGCTTTCCGGCACGCTTCGTACGGTCGCGGTGTCGCTCTACAAGATCGCCAATGATATTCGCCTGATGTCCTGCGGTCCGCGAGCCGGTTTCGCCGAGCTGGCGATCCCAGCCAACGAACCCGGCTCATCGATCATGCCTGGAAAGGTGAATCCGACCCAAGCCGAGGCGCTGACAATGATCGCAGCGCAGGTTATGGCCAACGACGTAGCGGTGGGTTTCGGCGGCGCCGGTGGCTATCTGGAGATGAACGTTTATAAGCCGCTGATCATCTTCAATATCACCCACTCCATCACCATCATGGCGGATGGATGTACCAACTTCCGCAAGTTCCTCGTCGAAGGCACTAAGCCGAATCTCAAAAAGATTCATGAGTACGTCGAGCGCTCGCTAATGCTGGTCACTGCACTGTCCCCCGTTATTGGATACGACAAGGCCTCAAAGATTGCACATTACGCGCTGGACAATGATCTGACCCTCAAGCAGGCGGCGTTAAAGCTTGGACTTGTGACCGAAGACGTGTTCGACCGCGTCGTCGATCCGTCCAAGATGGTTCGCCCCTACGTCGCAAAGGCTATTTAGCAGCTATCACAAGATTTCATTTCGAGAAAGGACACCATTCATATGACAAACTCCGTCAAGCATGGAATCGACTTACTCCAGGATCCAATCCTGAACAAGTCAACAGCTTTTACCGAGACTGAAAAGCAGGAACTCGGATTGGTCGGTCTCGTACCCGACGTAACCGAGACTGAGGATCTGCAGTTACAGCGCGTCTTGCTCCAGCTCGCTCAGAAGAATACGGATCTCGACCGCTACATCTACCTCGTAAACTTGCTCGATCACAATGAAACACTGTTCTACCGAACGGTCATGTCGGACCCGGCGCGCTTTCTGCCCATCGTGTACGACCCGACAATCGGTGAGGCGTGCTTGAAATTCGGGCACATCTATCGCCATCCTCGTGGCATGTATCTCTCGATTACACGCCGCGGCAAAGTGAAAGAAGTCCTGAGGAACTGGCCGCAGAAGGATGTCCGGTTCATTTGTGTTACCGATGGCGGCCGGATCCTCGGACTTGGCGATCTGGGAGCGAACGGGATGGGAATTCCGATTGGTAAGCTGCAGCTCTACACGGCCTGCGCGGGAGTGCCACCGCAGTACCTGCTTCCGATGTATCTCGATGCCGGCACCAATAACGAGCAATACCTGCACGATCCCTTGTATCTCGGCATGCGGAAGCCTCGCCCGTCAACCGATGAGCTCTATTCTTTTGTGGATGAGTTCGTCGAGGCTGTTCAGGACGTATTCCCGAAGTGCTGCATTCATTTCGAGGATTGGACCGGCACGGACGCCGTACATTTGCTGCAGCGTCACCGCGACAACTACTGCGTGTACAACGACGACGTGCAGGGCACGGCCGGAATCGTCCTTGCGGGGATGATCAACGCGACCAAAATTAAGGGCACGAAGTTGAGCGATGAGAAGTACCTGTTTCTCGGAGCAGGCTCGGCTGGTATTGGTCTCGCTGACCTGATTTGCTCGGCCATGGTCCAGGAAGGGTTGACGCCGAAACAGGCACAGTCGCATGTTTACATGTTCGATATCAATGGCCTCCTTGAAGACACGCGGACGGACCTGTTCGACTTTCAAAAGCCATATGCTCACCAGAATCCCCCGACGCGCGATTTCGTGGCAGCTATCGAGAGTATCAAACCGACGACGATCATTGGCGTCAGCACTGTTGGCGGCACGTTCAACCAGAAGGTGATTGAAAGCATGTCGCGCATCAATGATCGGCCCGTAATCCTCGCTCTTTCGAACCCGACCGAGCATGCCGAGTGCACTGCCGAGCAAGCCTACACCTGGTCAAATGGGAAAGCGATCTACGCGGCAGGCGTCCAGTTTCCGCCAGTCCACCTCAACGGTCAGACGTTCCTGCCGGGCCAGGCCAACAACTTCTACGTCTTTCCAGCAATCGGCATGGCAGTATTCGCGACACAGGCGGCCCGAGTTACAGATGAGCTGTTCATCGAGGGCGCGCGCGCAGTCGCTGATCAGGTGCCGTCGGAGTTGCTGAAGCAGGGGCTGCTCTTCCCGTTACAGTCGAACATTCTCGAGACTGAAATTCAGACCGCGGCACGCATAGCGACACTGGTTTTCGATTCCGGCCTTGCCCGCGTTGACCGTCCAGCCGACATGGTCACGTTCATTCGCCGGCATCTTTACAAGCCGGAGTACGCTTCCGAAGCAGTCTCGACAAGCAAGGCGGCCTGAAACTCATAGCGCCGAAACCTGAGAGCAACGCAGGCTCGGCGCTGATCATCCCGATCCAAATTGAGCAACTCATGATTGAACGGAATCTGTGCGTCCTGGCTTTTGTCTCTATGGCATTCCTCGGGGCAATGCCGGCGAGCGCTCAGACGGGGAAAGAGGATACCCTCGTGGGGCCTGACAGTCACGAGATGGAGCCAGGCCCCCATGGTCACCTCCTGGGAGATTGGGGAGGCAGACGCTCTCGCCTTGAGGAGTTGGGGGTCGTCTTTGACCTGCAATACATCAGCGACTCTCTTTGGAACATCAAGAGCGACAAGCCCGAACGGTTTGCGATGTGGAACCGCGTCCGCGGCACTGTGGACATCGACTTCGGCAAGCTAAGCCATCGTGACGGGTTGTACTTCCACGCGACTGCGGTGTGGCAAGGCGGCGGCAATCTCGGAACCTACTTGGGGACAATCGCCAGTCCGAGCGGAATGTCAAGCGCCAATACCTTTCGGCTCGACTCCTGGTGGCTCGAACAGCGATGGGTGAACGATCGGATTGTCGCCCGCGCAGGACAGTTTGCAGAGCAGGACTTCTACGGGGCGCAGCATTATGCGGCGTCCTTCATTTTCGAGCCGATGGGGTACGCGCTCAACAATCTGTTCAATACCTATGAGTCGTTTGATCCGCCGTCGACGCCGGCCGCTGAGGTTCGCGTCGTTCCGGTCCCCCACATTTACGTCAAATCCATGGTGGCGGCAGGGGATCCTGCACCTTTTTCACACAATCAAACCGGATTGGTCCCGACATTTCGCGGATCCCCGGTGAGCGTGTCAGAGATCGGCTTCACCCCCGGCAAGAAGGCGTCATCCATGCGGGCCTTCGACAACGTCGAGACCCGAAAAGGATACTCGGGGCTCTATCAGTTCGGAGCGTCATACAATCCCGCACGCTTTACGAATCCGGCCAGCGCTCAGTCTCGGTCCGGAAACTATCTTCTTTATTGGATGGCCACACAGGCTCTCTGGCGCATCGACCCGCGGGAGGCGAGGGGCCTCGATCTAACGGTGGCCTACGACTGGAGTCCGCCCGACGTGAATCGCAACAACAAACTCCTGACCGCCGGCTTGCGGTTCAACGAACCATTACCTGTGCCCAT
>JAOAPQ010000909.1 GCA_025462965.1 Bryobacterales bacterium | reverse complement strand
TCAATCAGGAAGGCAATATTCTGACGTCGACCGCGCTGCAGTTTACGCCCAGTTCGGTGGGCCTGCCGGGGTATCTGGATGCGAAAGCCGCCGAAACCATGCACTGCCGATCATGTCGTTTTCGGGGTACGACACGCTGGGCCAATCCGTGCCGGCGTGGACGCACTACCAAATTCTTTCGATCAAGGGGAACGCGCTTCATATTCGCGGCGCTCACACCTTCCGCGGGGGAATCGATGTACGGGATCACAGGCGGCTGGGCGGCGACCCAGGAGTCACTTCCGGATCGTTCGCGTTCAACAACACATTTACAAGCAGTGCGGACGACACCAGCACGGCCGGGACCCTTGGGCATAGCTGGGCAGCGTTCATGATGGGGCTGCCAACCACTTCCAGCATTGACACGAATGCGACTTATGCGACATCGAATCCCTATTTCGGCTGGTATGGACAGGACAACTGGCGGATATCGCCCAAGCTCACCTTAATTCTTGGTCTTCGGATGGAGTATGAATTCGGCATCAAGGAACGGTACAACCGCTTGATTGCCGGTTTCGACCCCAGCGCGAGTTCGGCGATCACCGCATTGGCGCAGGCGGCATATGCCAAGAACCCCGTGCCCGAGCTTTCGGCATCCGCATTTTCGGTGCTTGGCGGATCGCTGTATACGGGGCCAAGCGGGACGGGAGCGCGCTTCCCGGCGGGGCAGTTGATGTGGCTGCCGCGAATCGGCGTAGCGTACCAAATCACTCCGAAGACGGTTGTTCGGGGCGGCTATGGAATTTACTACGACACCCTGAACGCGCAGAACCTCTCGCCGGATCTCTCTGGGTTCAGCCGAACGACAACAAATCAGAGCTCGAACGATTTCGGGCAGACCTGGCTCTCAGGCGATCCGCGCAACGGGATTTCACCCTTGACCAACCCGTTTCCTCTTCGCGCCGACGGTACGCGTTTCGATGCGCCAACCGGCAATGGGCTTGGACTGCTGGCGAAGGACGGCAGCGGGTGGACTTTTCTGGATCCTAATTTCCGGCGATCCCGGGAGCAGAGATGGCGGATCGATTTGCAGCACCAGTTCGGCGGGAACATGATGGTTTCGATCGCCTACGCGGGAATGTACGCGAACGATGTCCGGATCACCAGAAAACTGGACGCTTTGCCCGCGCAGTACTGGGCTACGGGAAACACGAGAAACGACGCGATCGCGTCCAACCTGAACCAGAACGTGACGAATCCTTTCTACATCGCAAACTTCTCGTCGCTTCAAGCCTCGAGTCCGGTCCTGTATCAGGCGCTTGCGTCCCGATCGTTTTTCACCAGCCCGACGATCCGGAAAAGCCAATTGCTCCGCCCGTTCCCGCAGATGAATGGACTGAGCGAGAGCGGGCCGTACGGCGCAGTGAAGGGTGAGTCCTTCGAAGCAGTTTTCCAGCGGCGTTTCGCGCAAGGATTTACAGTGAACGCGAACTTCACGGGTCTCTACGAGCGGGACCGGGACTACTTTAAGAACGAGTTCGATCCCCAGTCAAGCTGGGAAGAGAGCAATAACGGGACGCCGTGGCGGTTTGCCGCGACAGGGATTTACGAACTGCCTTTTGGAAGAGGCAAATGGTTCGCGCGTACGGGCATCCTGAGTGCTGTTTTAGGCGGATGGCAGGTCGCAGCCGCGTTCGAAGCGCAACCGGGACCGCTGCTCAACTGGGGAAACGTGTTCTACACGGGGGATCTGAGCAATATCTGCTCCGGCACGCAA
This sequence comes from Bryobacterales bacterium, assembly GCA_025462965.1. Lineage (GTDB taxonomy): Bacteria > Acidobacteriota > Terriglobia > Bryobacterales > Bryobacteraceae > JALYXI01. The sequence goes on along the minus strand of JAOAPQ010000909.1, from coordinate 14,323 downwards.
ACGCTGGATAAGTGGTTCAACACCTCTGGATTCGTCACCAGCGCGGCACTCCAGCCCGCTTCGTTCCAAGCGCGTGTGTTTCCTACGAGAATCGGCGGCTGCCGGGCGGACGGCCTGAATCGTTTGGACGCAAACGTTCAGCGAACCTTTCGAATCAACGACCGCCTGAACTTCCAACTTCGCATGGATGCCTTAAATGCGTACAACGAATCCCAATTCGACGTACCCAACCTGGATCCGACTTCGACCAACTTCGGAAAGATCACCAATAATACATCGAGCACTATGCGTTTCTTGCTGATTCAAGGACGGATGCGGTTCTAGCCAGACGCATCAGCGACAAGATCGCAGGCGGTGCCTAGTGGGGTCCGATCGCCACCGTCACCTGATTGGATGTCGTAATAGAACCCGCCTGCACCTGCAACGGAACCGCTGCGCCCGTGGGCGCTCCCGCGGGCACCACGACGTTGATCTGATTCACGCCCGCGAACTGCGGCGTGAGCCCTGAGAACAGTATCTGCGCCGGCACGCCCCCGATGGTTACGACCGGGGTGACGTTGGTCGTTCGCAGCGTGTCAAGTGAGTTCGCGCCATTGGCAACCCCCGGAGTTACCGCGCCCATCCCAGTGGCATAGATGACCAAGGCATCCCCCGGAGCCGCGGCATGTGTCGTCAGTCCCTGAATGGAGTTCGGGGCGGCCGCCAACGTGCCGTCACTGTTGATCGCGATCGCATGGCCGCTCGCCGCGAAGATGCCCGGCGCCACAGCCGAGACCTGAACCGAAACCGGCTGCGAAGATCCCGAGCTGGTGCGATTGACCATCACATTGATCGTAGCCGTCGGGGTGTTCGCGGGAAGCGCTTCAAACGGAATCTGGACGTTGATCTGGCTGGTCCCGGGAGTCCCGGGCTGGTCCGGCGCGACAAAGTACAGCGGCGCCGCCACGCCGTTAACCGTCACGCTCACGTCTGACAGCGTGGTGGATAGCGGAACCGTGCTCGCGCTTGCCAGCGAAGATGCCAGGTTAGTTCCGAAGATGGAGGCAATGGAACCGGGAGCCACCGGACCTGCTGAGAAAGTCGCGCCATTCACAACTCCGCCCGGTGCGATCACAGGGGTCTGGCCCGCAGCGGGGGCAGCAACCAGGAGCAACAGACCGCAAAGCGCGTATTGGATATGTCTCACATTGTCATGATAGGCGCGGCCTAAGTTGGATAGCACAGTGCACTTGTAAAAATATTGTACGGGTTTTGTAAGTCGCGTTTTTCGCGGCTCGGGCGCAATTAGAATGAAGGCAAAACGTGAGTTCCCGTTGTCTCACCAGCGCTTGGTGCGTGCCAGCCCGGCAACACTCGCCGCCGTCGCGATTGGTGCGCCTGGCCGAAAGAATCTCGGCACCGTTGTTGTTTATCGCATTTTTGCCGGCTTTGATTTTTGTTGCCGCGGCGATTTACTTCTTATCGGGCCGCGCGCCGCTAGTTGCGCATCGCAGACTGGGTCTTTTCGGACAGCCGTTCTGGATGCTGAAGTTTCGGAGTATGTGGCCGGCCGGAGCGCGCGCTATAACCTCCACAAGCTTTGTGGAGTATCTCACAGAGGACGTGAGGTGCGAACCGAAGCTCCTTTGCGATCCGCGCGTGACCAGCCGCTTCGCGTCATTCTGCCGGCGTTATTCCATCGATGAGCTGCCTCAGCTCTGGCACGTGGTTCAGGGCAAAATGTCTTACGTGGGCCCAAGGCCGCTCACTGCGCGCGAAATGGAAGTGCACTACGGGAGCGATGCACCGGAAATCCTGCGTCACCGGCCGGGAATCAGCGGTCTTTGGCAGGTCTTGGGGCGCAGCCGGCTGACATATCGCCAACGAAAGCGGCTGGACCTGCTACTGGTCCGCCGGTCGTCATTCAGCCTCTATCTTGCTGTCCTCGCGCGAACGGTCCCGGCGGTGGTCATGGGGAAATCAGCGTGGTGAACCCAATTCTTTCCACGTGCGAGTCACTTCGGGGTTCTTTCCGCCATCACGTTCGAAGGCGAGCTGAGCCTGCTCCCGCGCCTCCCGGATCCGATCCGTCCTCCGCAGCAATTCAGCGAGGACCCAATGCGGCTTAAACCAGTTCGGGGCAGCCGCAATGGTGGCGCGCAGATTCTTTTCCGTGGCTGCGATATCGTTCTGCCGTGCACAAAGTTGGGCCAGGTTGAAGAATGCGTTCTGCCGGTCTTCGGCCGTCTTTGTAGCGCGCTCGCCGGCGGGCACGGCGTCCCCGAGAGAGAGCTGGACCAACGCCCGCGACGCATAGAGATCGATATTGAAGCCTGGCAGCGCGAATTCCGAAAGCCGGCGATATCGCGCGACCGCTTGCGCCGCATCTTTTTTCTCCACACTGCGTTGAAAGGCGCGCGCGCGGAGATCGCTCGCGAGCAAGGCGAGTCCAAAGGCCAGAAAGGTCGCGCTGCCCAACCAGTACAAAGCGCCGAACCGCGACTTCGCGCTCGCCCGGTGCATTCCATCGGTACAGCCGATTCCGCAGAGAAGCGCGATGGTGGCCAACTGGTACAGGCGCGTTGTCAGAACGGGCGAAGAGAATTGCGCGCTGACCACTCCGCCTGCAAGCGCGGCAGCCAGGTACGCGACAACCCCGCCGTGCGTCTTACGTGTCCGCCACGCGGTGTAGAAGCCCAGAGCGATCCACATCATCGCGATCGCCAAACCGGGCACCCCCTGCGCAACACCAGCGTCAAGCAACAGGTTGTGCGGAGACTCCTGGTAGAAATCCGGATACGCCCTGGCCAACTCGACGGATTGGAATTGGGGAAATTCCCGGCCGAACTGCTCGGGCCCGACTCCAGCCAGCCATCGCGAGGCGAACATACGACTGGTATCACGCCACAACAGCAGTCGCGATCCACCGAGCGGATCTTCCCGCGACCAGCGGACACGCGCGCGAAGCGGAACGCCCGCGGGCGACACATAGACAGCGGCCAGCACGGCTGCCGCGATCGCCGCGAAAGCCACAGCAGCCCGCCGCCAGCGTGGGCCGACCGCGAAGGCGAGGAAAACGGCTCCCATCAAAAGACCCAAAATGGCGGCGCGCGTGCCGCTCACGAAAATGGCGGCCGAATCGACCGCGACAGCGACGGCGCCGCAATACTTCCAAAAACCCGGGGGTTCGGAGGCGAACAGCGCAGCGGCATAGAAGCACGAATAAATCAGATAACCCGCGAAGTAGTTCGCGTTCCCGAGCGTGGAGGGCGGCCTGACGATCGTCCAAATACCCTCTCCAGCGCGATACGCTTGCGCGGGAAGGAAAGGGTCGAAGCCCGCGAACTGGCAGATACCGTAGATCGCAACCAGCAAACCGGCGGCTGTTACCCACCGCAGCACCGGGCGAAGCATCGCGGGATTCGCCGCCAAGAGCAACGTGAAGACCAGAACCGCGCATTCCATCACAACGCCCAACCGCCGCCATCCGCCGCCGGTAAATGCGAGCGCACGATCCGCCGCAAAGATCGCGGAAACCGTGAGCGAAACTGCCTGGGCAGCCGCCAATCCGGCAAACCACCGGCCCGGGCGATCTTTAACAAGAGCGCGCAGGGCAAGTTCGTTTCTCGGCGCGAACAGCAGCCAGATCGCGGTGGCGAAGAGTAGGATGACCGCCTTGGGTGTGACGTCGAAATAGAAAAGGAGGCCGGGAGCAATGATAAAAGGCACAATCGCAAGGGAGGCCGGTACGAAATGGGAGATGGATGGCCGAGACATTCGCCCTGACGAGGTACTTGCCTATTTGTGCACGCGGTGGCGCTTCTTGGCAATAGCATGCGGCGCTGCCATTGTCCTTTCATTCGCCGCCAGCTTACTCATGACCAGGCAATATACCGCCACCGTCAGCATAGCCATCGATCCACCCGCCGGGTACGATGCTCGCGCTTCGGGAGCCATCAGCCCGATCTATCTGGAATCCCTTCGCGCTTTCGAATCGTACGCGGGCAGCGATTCGCTCTTTGCCCAGGCTGTCGAAAAATTCCACCTCCGCACCAGAGAAACCGATGCAGTGGAATCGCTGAAGCGCCGCATTTTGAAGGTCAACAAGATCAAAGATTCGAAGATCCTGCAGATTCGCGCGACGCTGCCGAATCCGGGACAAGCGCGGGAAGTGGCGCAATTCATTGCCCGCGAAACACTGAACCTGAGCCACACCACTGCGCAGGGAGCCGACCGCCAATTGCTGCCTGGCGCGGAGCAACAGTTGACGGAATCGCGCGGCCGCTACACCGATGCGTTGAAAGCCTTCACGGAACTCAGCGCCAAGCTCCCACTGGAAGCATTGCAAGGAGAGATCGAATCCATGCAGGAAGCTTCCTCGCGGATGCTGCGCGATGCTATGGAAACCCAGGCTGACGTCGAAGAGTACGCAACGCGGGAAAAGGCCATGAGCGCGGATGCGCCCGCTACGGACGAACTCCGCACTGTGCATCAGGAAGTGGCTGCACGGAAAGCTCGAGCGGCGCTGCTGCGACGTCAAGTGACAGAAATGCAGGCATTGATGCTCACGAAAAGCGCCGAACTTAGCCGAAACGGCGCCGCGCGACGGCATTTGGAAACGGAATTAACCATTGCCCAGACCAGTCTCACGGCCGCGGCCGCGCGCGTCGCGGAGATCAGAGCCGCTACAGGAAGCCGCGGCGAAATTCTGAACATCATCGACCCGGGGATTCTCCCGCAGCGGCCCAGCTCCCCCAACCTGCCGCTCAACGTTCTCGCGTCTTTTTCGATTGCGCTGGTCACATCGTTGGTGTATTTGACGCTTTCGTTCGCGAGCGGGGTGCGGTATGGGAAACGATGACAGGAAAGCCGTATTGGTAGGCGGCTGCGCGGCCGCGGCAGCGTACGCCGGGGTGCAGGCGCCGGCTCTGGCCATCGCGTTCGCGCCGCTCAGCCTGTTCCTGGGCTCTCACTTGCTAACCCGGCCGGACGCATGGCTCACCCTTTTCTTCTGTGTCGCGGTGCTGTGTCCACCACTTCCGTTTGCTCTCGGCAACTCCGGTCCGCACCCGGCGGCGGCTGTAGCGTTGCTCGGAGTACTGATCGGCCTGTCTCGTCTTCGTGAATGGCGATTCCGCGCCAACATGCTGACGTGCGCCTTTATGCTTCTGAACGCCGCGATCCTCTGCAGCGTCGGTCTTGGGGCGGTCTATTCCGGCGCTACGATCGCGGCCGGAAGCTTGGCCCGCGTAATTCTCTTTGCCATTGCCGGTTACATATTTTTCTACACCGTTGCTGGCCCGGCGGTCTCGAAACCCTTCGCCCGCGTGCGAATACTCTTCTTCGCCGCCGCTCTGGCGGCCTTGTTCGCCTGCGTGGATTTCTACTTCCAGTTCCCCGCCCCGGCCGGGTTCGGCCCGCAATTCGTCTGGCTCGATACAGGGGTCTTCCGGCGCGCGCAGGGCTTGTTCTACGAAGCGAGCACGCTCGGCAACTTCTGTGTCTTCTTCCTGGTGATGATCGCGGTGAGCCTGTTTCGTCCCTCCGCTCAGCGGCCCGTGCGCGTTCTTTGGATGGCGGTGGGCGGCGTCGTGCTCGCGGGTGCGCTGGTCTTGTCGTATTCGCGCGCGTCCGTTGTCAATCTCACGGTCGCGCTCGCGACCCTGTGGATGATCCGGCGCAAGGGGGGAACGTCGTGGCGACCGGCGGTCGGAATCCTCTGCTGCGCCATCCTGGCGACGCTGGTCTGTTATGCGCTGGTCCCAGAACTCTTCCGCGCGTATCTGCTTCGCTTGCAGAACTCGGCGATCTATTCCTTCTCATCCACGAATGGCGTTCTCTCCGGACGGCTCGACAACTGGGATACCATCGCTCGTTTTCTGATAGACCACCCCTGGCACCTTTTGGCCGGGGTCGGCTATAAGACGCTGCCATATTCAGATTTCGTCGGAGCACCGGTCATCGCCGATAACATGTACCTAAGCACGCTCGCCGAAACCGGCCTCGCGGGCCTCGCGGCTCTCCTCTTCTTTCTCTTTGCCGTGCTGCGCACCAGCTATCGCGCTTCTCGCGACGCCGATCCGCAACGTTCCTTCTTCGGCGCGTGGACATTCTGCTTCTGGTGCGGAGAGGCGGTTCAAATGCTTTCTGGCGACTTACTGACTTACTGGCGTGTGTTGCCGATCTATTTCTGGATCCTGGCACTTGCGGCGCGATGAACATCCTTTTCCTCGATCAGTTCAACCAGCCTGGGGGCGCCCAGCAGTGCCTGCTCGACCTTCTGCCCGCCGTGATCGAACGTGGTTGGAAGCCGGTCGCAATGCTCCCCGGAGACGGTCCGCTGAGTCCAGCGATTCAAAAGCTGGGAGTTTCTGTGATCCCGGTTCGCTGCGCAGCTTACTCACTCGGACACAAGAGCCTGCCCGATCTTGCGCGCTTCGCTGTGGACCTGCCGGCCGCTTCGGCTCAAATTGCCAAAGCGTGCCGTCAGCATGCCATCGATCTTCTTTACGTGAACGGCCCCAGGCTCGCGCTCGCCGCAGTGCTGGCGTCCCGCGGCCGGTTCAAGGTCCTGTTCCACTGCCACAACTATCTTTCATCCCGCTATGCCGCACCGCTTACGGGCGGGCCGCTGCGGGCGGCGAATGCCACGGTCGTGGCGTCGTCTCACTACGTTGCGGTGCCGCTCCGGCGATGGCTCCCAGCCGGGCGCGTCCAGATCGTATACAACGGCGTGGCGGAAGCCCGCACATGCCGCCGTCGCGGAAGACGCGAAGGCAATCCGCGCATTGGCGTCATCGGGCGGATCGCTCCCGAGAAAGGCCAGGACCTGTTCCTGCGCGCGGCCCGGATTCTGCAAAGCGACGTTGCTTCCTGCGAATTCGTCATTTCCGGCGCGCCATTGTTTTCCGGATCCGGCTACGAGCGGGATGTCATCTCGCTAGCCGGCGGAATGCGCGTCGAATTCACTGGATGGCTCGAGGACGTAGAGCCGGTTCTTGCAAGCCTGGATCTGCTGGTGGTTCCTTCGACACCTGTGGACGCTACTCCGCGAATCGTACTGCAGGCGTTCGCCGCCGGCGTACCGGTGCTAGCCTTCGCAGGCGGCGGCTTCCGCGAGTTGATCGATCACGGGCGCACCGGATTCCTCCTTCCGACCCGATCGCCCGACGCTCTGGCCGCCGGAATCCGCGAGCTTCTGTTCGACCCGGACCGCCTGGATAAAGTTGCCGCGGCGGCGCGCTTCGCATGGCGAGAGCGATTTCAATTAGCGGATTACCGGCGGAGAATTCTTCGAATTCTGGAGGGAGAATCCAAACCGTAATCCTTCCAGACACATCGGAATCAGCGCTCGCAAATGGTGCAGCGAACGTGCAAATGCGCGACGCCAGTATGGCCATGAGCGCGCCCCCACGGTGGGCGGCAACCGGGATGGCATGACCCGCCGCAAAAACACCGACCCGCGGTCCCTTGCGTTTTCCAACAGCGACAGGTGCAGCCACAACTCGCTCTTGTTCGGATGAAACTCTGTTTCGAGCGGCGCGCTGGAGTAAAACTCAAACCACCGCTGGATAGAGCGCGGCAATATGGCAATGCCGGATCGAACCGCCTCGGGCAAGCAGCATCCGAACCAGTTTTGAGCCAGCAGGAATACGATGAGCTGCAACCGCCGCGCCGATTCGTCGTGAGTGCCCTCCCACTGCGCCCAGAATTTTTCGTCGGCAGCGTGGGTATGCAAGAACCAGGCGATGTCGTAAACATGGAACGGACGAAGATCGCCGCGCAGCAGATGCCGTAACAGGTGCAGTGAAGCGTACGCGATCAGGTCCACCGACGCCAGCGCCGGAAAACAAAAGGCATCGCGGCCGCCCCGCGTGCGGCGCTCCCAAAACGCTTCCGTTCCCTTCACGCGGATTCGTTCTGTACCTGCATCCCAAAGGCGGAAGTGCAGATCCACCATCACGGGAAACTCGGTATCGAAGTAATCGCCGCGCCACTTCCATTCGCTAGGCCGCACCATGGCCGGAAGATGATCGATCGGAACCTTCTCGTAACCTGAGATGGGCCGATAACCCAGCCGATCCAGCGCTCGGCGCGCCGTCGCGAGCTGCGGTGGCGGACAATATAGATCGATGTCGTATTGAGCCCTGCACAGAGACGCGCCCCCGACATCCGGCCAGTGCGCGAAGCCCTTCAACACCACGAATTCCACACTTTCGCACTGGAACGCCGCTTCAATCTCTCCGAAATCCCGCTCCAGCTTTCCCATGCGTACGGCATTGTTCGCCAGGTTCGAGGCGAGCCGTTCCTCAACGGCCGCGGGTAAGGCGCCGCGGAAGCGCCGGGCGATTTCCAGCGTGAGGTGGGCCCTATCGCTCCAACGAAGGGCGTCCTGCCATTCCGCCGCAGTCAGCGCTGCCAACAACTCCGGCCGGGGGCAGGAAAGATTCAGCGCGCGCATCGCTCCTGAGACATGCGGTGGAACGCGGCGGGTCATCACGCACCACTCCTGACCATCCCCGCCAAGGTCTCCACCGCCTCTTCCAGGGCGCTGTAACGGAGAATGTTTACCGGCACTTCGAGCAGGTTCCGGAATTGCCCCATGCGTACCGAGCGCTGCTCGGGTGAACCGAGCGCTATTGTCTTCCCAAAATCAGCAAGCGCTGCTTCTCTCGAAAAGGGGGCGAGCAACGCCGGCGCGTCCATGCGACGGCACAAATAGACTGCAAAGTCTACGCGACACTCCGCAATCTGGCGGATACATGCGTGCCTCGCGGTGGCAATCTCCATCGATATCTTGCCATTCCCGCGAGGCGCTGCCAGGTGATCCTTGAGTTCCGGAAATAGTTGTCCGGCGTCCGGACGCAAACGCAGCCGGTGCGGATTGCCGATCACTGTGCGGTCGCTACGATTCGGCAGCAGGTACGTCGCATCGTCGCTGGCGTATTGCCATCCCCGCCTCGCGCATGCATACGCGAGCGAGCTCTTGCCGGCTCCCGAATCTCCGCACAGCATGACCCCTTTGCCATCGAGCACAACGCACGCCGCGTGCATAGGCGCCGCATAACGTGCATCTATGAGCGTCATCGCCAGCGCCTCCAGGTAGTGATAACGGAAGAAATTCGTTGCGTGCGCGACGGCGGGAGTGAACCAGCCGAAGCCGGTGCCTTCCGCCAGGTCGCCCATGAGGAAGTTCTCGCCATCTCCCACAAACCCAATCAAATCCCGCTGGGCGCGAACGGTGGGGACGACTTTCGCCTGCCCGGCATCACAGTTGACGCCGAGACGCAGAGTCAACGGGGTGGTCGAGAACCTCTTCTCGAAAGGGGACCAACTCTCTTCGGCGGCAGAGAGAACAGCGTCCGAATTGGTGGCAATTGAAACCGGAAAACCAAGCGGATAGAAGGTCTTCCGGAGAGACAGGGGATAGCTATAGAGAACGGGGTCGTGGACCTCGCGTGATTGCGCCACATCTACCATTCGCTAACGCTGTACCTTCCTCAGCCCCGGCTTTACACCGTCCTGCAAGATGGCGCGCATGCGGGTGTCGAACTGCGCGCTCGAAAATCGCCTCGCATGGGCCTGGATCGCTGACGGCTTGAACATGCCTTCGCACATTTCGAACCGTTGGATCGCATCCAGCAGGGACGTAGCGTCCGGCTGTTCATAGAAAGTACCTCCCATCGGATCGGCGGCCGGAACGCTCTCGATCGCGCCGCCCCGTCCCAGCGCTACGACGGGTTTACCGCTTGCCTGTGCCTCCACGGCCGTCATGCCAAAATCTTCTTCACCGGGCATGATGAGCGCGCGGCATCCCGCATAGAGACGGCGCAACTGATCGTCCGGCACGCGTCCGCAGAACTCCACGTTCGTGCCGGCGAGGGGCCGCAAATACCTGCTCTCCGGGCCTTCGCCGACAATCTTAAGCCGCCGGCCGGTGCGCGAGAGAAGCGCTACGGCGTAGTCCAGACGCTTGTAGGGCGCCAGCTCCGAGACGATCAGATAGTAGTCCTCCGCCGGCCGCCAATAGAACTCCTCCACCGGCACCGGCGGATAGACGACACGTGATTCGCGCCGGTAAGCCTTCCAGATTCGCTGCTGGACGTTCGCGCTGTTCGCGACGAACTCGTCTACGCGCGCCGCCGAAGCGTAGTCCCAGAGGCGAAGATAATTGGCGGCCACGCCCATCGCAATCTGCCTAGCCTTCCCGCGGACGATTTCGCGTTGATAAACCGGATAGAGGTCCCACAAATAGCGCATGGGCGTGTGGCAGTAGCATACGTGCCGTGTGCTCGAACTGGTGAGCACGCCCTTCGCGGGCCCGGATTCGCTGCTCACCACCAGATCGTAACCGCGAAGATCGAACCGCTCCAGCGCGAACGGCATCGCCGGCAAGAGAGATCGATAATACCGTTTCAGCGGATTCAAACATGAAACCTGAATGTTACGCGCCCGCAACATGGGCGATACCCGCTCCGGATCGTAGAACAGGGTGAAGATATCGGCGTCAGGAAGCAATTGACACAGCCGCTCCAGGACGCGCTCGCCTCCACGCATGTTCATGAGCCAATAGTGAACGATCGCTATCCTCATGCCGTCACATCGCGAAAATGTAGAGAGCAGACGCAGCGCCTGCATACCGGATTCGTTGCGACATCCAGATCGCGCCGGAAGGCCTGCGCCCGTACGCCATTGAGCACTTCCGCCAGGGAGACCCCCGCCTGCACACGTCCAATCGGCGGATGAAAGAAGCACGGTTTCACCGTCCCATCCGCTTCGATCACCGCGGACACCCAGGGCGCATTGCAGCGCGGTGCTTCGGGCTCGACACGATCGAGGCGCGCGCGAAAATGGACGGCGATTCGCCTCAACTTCGCCGGCGATTCGGAAACAAAGCCGCCGCATTCGCCCTCCGCGATCAACGCCTCGATCTCTTCTTCTAGCATCCGTATCTCGAGGCCCGTCACCGCCACATCGTCCTGCCGCGGCAACGGCCAGACAGTATCGCGATTGAAAGCCGTGGAACTTACGTCCGCAGCCAGGAAGGAAATGGAGCGTGCGCCCACTTGTCGTGCCGCGGCGGCCGTAGCGCGCAAAGACCCGCAGTTTGCCTTCTGCACAGTGGAGCGTACCGCTACGGGAAAATCCGCGCGCAATTCGTGAATCGCGGAGACACCGTCCGCGAGCGCGGCGAACGCGCCAGCCACGCGTCGAATGCGGTCATGAATTTCCGCCGGACCATCGAGCGACACGATCACATCGTCGATGTACTCCACGACCTGTTCACGATGGCGGCGCAGCAGCAGGCCCGTGCTGAGCAGCGTGATCCGGATTTCCCGTTCGCGCAACACGCGGCAGAGCCGGAAAAGATCGGAGTGCATCAGCGGCTCGCCGCCGGAAAGCACAACCCACCTGACGTGCAAACTTACCAGGTCCGCGGCGTGCCGCTCCAGGTCCGCCGCGCTGAGTTCCCGAATGGAATCGGTCTTCCAGATGTCGCACATTACGCAGCGGCAATTGCACCGGTTGTGTGGGTTGAGGATCAGAATGGGGAGGCGCTCGAGACGATCGTTCATGAGCTGACCTCGCGCCCGGCCAAAAAGAATTTCGCGCCCAAGATCTGCGCGGTGACGGCGTGCAGGCGCGCAATCCTCGCGTCGACCATATAGTCGCCGCGCCCCGTCAATGAAATGGATTGCAAACCGCTCCGGCACATGCGCGGTAGAAGCCGGAGGAGACGCTGCGAAATCAGTTTAATTTTTCCGCCGATAACCACCAGTTCCGGACGCAACTCGCGGAGTGCCTCCGCGGGATCTACACCGCGATCCGCGACTGCCACCAAATCGGCAACACCGTTTTCCTGAATTGCTCCCTCCCCGCGGCCCAAGCGAAGCGTCTTCGCGGCCGAGACGGTCACCATCCGGAACAACTCTTCCGGCGCGATCCTGCTGTTCGCGCGCGCTACCCGCAGCTCATCGATCAGATCGCCTTCGCCGGTCAGCGCCGAGTCGGTGCCCAGGGAGACATCCAGATCGGAGCGCAGGACGTTGTGGTCAACTGTGCGGCCGAGCGTAAAGATGTTGGAACTGGGACACCAGATCAGCGGGGTTCGATGCCGCCGCAGAACATCGAGCGCTGCCGGATCGATGCCCACGCCATGAATGAGCACGGTGCGGTTGCTGAGGACCCCGGCTTCTGCCAAACCCGCGACCTCGGCGCGCGCCCGAGCGTCCGTCCCCTCCGCCGCGTGTACCAGGAACGGCCACTGTCGCGGGGTCCTTTTGAACAGCCTCGCGATATCGGGCGAGAAGTGCAGCGAGTGCGCCCATCCAAATCGCCGGACCACGCGCACCGGGAAACCGGCATCGAAGACCTTGGCGTCGTACGGGTTGTGATGTGCCACGGTAGTCACGCCGCTCAGCAAATTCTTCAAGCCGCCCCACACCAGCCGGACGGCCTTCGGTACGCGCAGATGTTCTTTCAAGGGCGTGCGATCGGGATGAAATATGCTGGCGGCCCACTCGATGTAATTCGCATGGATGCCTTGGCTTTGGCGGGGAAACAGGTTGAACTCCAGGTGATCGTGGCTGTTGATCAACCCGGGTAACAGGATATGCCCCCCGAGATCGAGCTGGACCCGATCGTCTCGGCGCGTTTCAAAGGGCAGAATACTTCCGCGCTGGATCGAAAGATCCATCCGCGGCGCCTCGATCCCATTCAACGCCACTCTTGCGCCGGTGATCGTCACTGTTTCGTCCACAAGGAAATGCGCACCGCCGGTATACGGCACGCCTCCGGGAAGGCGTCTTCCCTGCCCGCGGCGCGGAAGATTTCGCGCTCGGGCGAACCGAAGCGCGCGTCCGCTCGGCGGACGAGATGCAGACCGCATTGTTCCGCGGCTGCGTCGATCAGGCCCGCGGGATGAGCGTGGTGATCGATTTCGTAAACGTCCGATCCGGAGCGGAAAGACCGCTTCCATCCCGCCTGAAGCGCCCTCGGATGCAAGTCGGCGATCGCGGCCCGGCCGCCCGGGCGCACGATGCGCGCAATTTCGGAAATCGCCTCGCCAGGCGCCGAGAAATAACTCAGCGCAAAAGAGCAGAGCGCCAGATCGGCGATGGAATCCCGAATCGGCAGCCGCCCGGCGTGGGCCTGCGCAACGTGACCGCGCACACCCGGTTTTTCGACGGCGCGCGCGAGCATTTCCCGACAGAGATCGATGCCCACTACAACCGCGCCCTGTGCGTGCGCGCAGGCCATCCAGCGGCCAGTCCCGCACGCGACATCCACGACGCGAAGCCGCTCGAGCGGCCCCACGAGTTCTCTCAACACGCGCAGTTCGAGGGCCAGAACCGGGTTCGGAGCGTCGTCATACGTCCGCGACCAGATGCGATGACCCGCGAGTGGCTCGATCCGCACTCAGATACTCTCCCATCGCGGTTTGCGCAAGGCGACCAGTTTCTGAGCCCACTCCAACTCGAACGGAAAATCGTACACCTCCAGCGCATAACGCCAAAGACTCAAGGAACGCAGCATTGCGCGGCCCCAGCGTGGCAGATGAATATCCTGTGTGGTGGGCCAGCGCGAATTGATCACCAACTCGAAGTTGTCGATCCGCCGTTTCACGCGCGCGGGCAGCCACGGAAGCCTCGGATCGTGCCGAATAGTGAAATTGAACCACCGCTCGCCGGCCCATTCTTCGGGCGTGCGGGGAAACTCGATCTTGCCCTCGATGTTGCCGTACATCCCGTCAGGATGCGGAGTCGGAATGTAGTGCTGGACGATGATCTCCGCATCCGGATTCAAACGTTTGATCCGGCGGATGAAGCGGATTGTCTCGCGGGTATCGCCTTCCGGATCCTCCGGATTGCCGAACACAAACGAGAATTCCGGCACAATGCCGAACTGACGGATGCGCCCGGCCAATTCCAGAGTTTGCGCACTGGTTATCTTCTTATTCATTCCTTCGAGCACACGGTCCGACCCGGACTCGGCCCCGAAGAAAATCATTGCCGCGCCGGCTTGTTTGAGCGCTCGCAGAGTTTCGTCGCTGTACCGGAGCACGGCATCCACACGGCCCTCGGCCCACCAGCGCAACCCGAGCGGGATCAGATGTTCCGCCTGCGCGCGGGCATGAGACTCGTTCAGAAAGAAATTATTGTCGTAAAACTGAACGGCATCGATCGCGTGCTCGCGCTTCAAGTATGCGAGTACAGCGGCAGTGCGCTCCGGCGATTCGGTTCTCTGGCGCCCTTCGAATACGGGCACCACGCCGCAAAATTTACAACGGTACGGACATCCGAGGCTGGCGTGATGGACCACTGTGCGGCGGCCCAAAAATGTC
>JAOAPQ010000872.1 GCA_025462965.1 Bryobacterales bacterium | reverse complement strand
AAAATGTCTGGTTTCGATCGAACCCGGCCCGCCCGTAATTGCGCGACCGCGGACTGACAAAAGCATCGACCTGACTGCTGTAAGAATCCGATTCATCCAACGCCTTGCTGAAGGTATACGAAAGGTTGACGTTCATCTTCGAACCCCAACGGTGCGCGTAGCTGGCCAGCAGCCCATGGTAGTTCGAGGTACCCGCGAATTCGTATAGAAGGATGTCTCCCGCACCCTGGTAAGGCCGCAGAAAGTTCGGCGCGAGAACGGTACTTGTGGTGGTTGGGTCGCGATTCTGCGGATTCAGGCCCAGGAAATTCGAGCCCAGCGGAACCGGATTGATGTTTCGCTGCCAGAGCAGGTGCCGTGCCATGGAACCGGTGTAGCCAATGTCGATCACATCCGAACGCCCAATCTGCCGCTGGATATCCATGCTGAAGTTGTAAACCGCCTGCTGATGCCCATTCCCGGCAAGCGAAGTGACGCTGCCGTTCGGCGACAGCAATCCGGAACTCACGCTCGACTGAATATCCGCGAAGGTTCCGTAATACTGGGTCGGCGAGAAAATGAGCGGCGGGTTGCCGATTTGCCCCATGACAGGATTACCTTCGATCCTGTCGAAATAGATACCCGCTCCACCGCGAACAGCGGTCTTGCCGCTGCCGATGGGATCCCACGCGAACCCAAAGCGCGGAGCGATATCCCACGGCGCCACCGTGTACAGTCCGCGGGGTGCGCCGTTCACGCCGGCGAGAATGTCTCCATCCGCCGGATTACCGGCTCCGGGCACGAACGACCCGACCAATCCAAAAGGATAGGTCTGGCCGCTTAGCGGGTCCTGTGCGACCTTTACTCCGTTGACGGTAGCCGGGCGCAGGAGCACGGCCGCATTCTTCGGATCGTAAGCCGAACGGCTGAACGAAGCCAACTGGTTGGTTCCCTCGTATTGCGGCGGGTCGTGATAAAAACGAACGCCAAAATCGAGCGAAAGCGAATGTGTTACGCGCCAGCTATCCTGCAGATAGAGTTCGAGATTGCTGAACAGGAAGTTACCCTTGGGCCGCGCGGTAGCTTCGGCATAGGTGTCGAAGTTGCCCAGCAGCGCATTCGAATACGCGTTGTTGGAATCGTTCGGGTTATTGCCGTCGGTGTTGAAATTGATGCTGCCGCGCGTCAAAGGACTCGCGCTCTGTATCTTTTGGGTGTGCTCGAAATAGACGCCTACCTTGAAGGTATGGGTGTCCTTAATCTTGCTCACGTTGTCCGTCACGCTGTAGATGGTGTTTTGATTGAAGTAAGGCGTTCCATCGTTCAACGACGGATTGGCCGCATTCTGAACGCTGCTGAATGTCATGTCGGGAATAATGTTCAGCGGGTTCAGAGAGGGATTCCGCTGCGGGATGTTCACTCCCAGTTTGGTCCGGTCCACTTTGCTGACATCGAGCGGCGTGAAGGTCAGCGTATTCTGGCTGACGGCAACCGAGACCTCGTTAAACAGCGACGGCGTAATCACGTTAGTGGAATGCATGGTCGCCAGCCGGCCCGGTTGCTTAAAGACAATCGGGGTCAGGGGGAAATTCAGCGACCCGGTGACCCATGTTGTATAGGGCGTATTCTGGCTGTCTGCATTGTTGCTGAGACTCACGTAGAGCTGCCAGTTGTCTTTCGGGGAGTAGTCCACGCGTCCAGTTTCGGTGCGCCGGGGATAAGCGCCAGTGAGCGATGAGAAGTAGTTATAGTTGCAGGCCCGCGAGGGATTCGGATCGACGTAGTTAGGCAGCGGGAAGATATTGAGGATGGCCTGGCCGGTCGTGGTGAGCCGGGATGGCGGAATGATGTTGCCGGGGAACGCCTTCTGTCCGTTGAGCGGATCTTTGATCGTGATCGGCGAACAGTTCGTGTTATACGACTTCGAAAAATCACCCTGGCGCTCGAGCGCGGTAGGAACCGTGACCGTCTTGGTCCCGTAGGGCACGATCGTATGCTGAAATTCCTGATTAACGAAGAAAAAGAGCTTCCTATCGCGGCTGAGTTTCGGCAGAATCACCGGACCGCCGACACTGTAATTGGCGATATTGAACCGGGATTCCGGCCGCGGCTTGCCCGCCAGATTATTGAAATAGTCGTTCGCGTTCAGATCCTCATTCCGAAAAAACCAGCCCACGGTGCCGTGGAACTGTTTGCCCCCGCCTTTGGTGATCACGTTAATCGAGCTCGGATTGCGGCCCGATTCCGCCGAGTACGCGGACATGAGTACTTTCACTTCGGCTATGGAATCCATCGACGGCATGCTGTGCACGCTGCCGTTCGACCCCGTGTCGAGGTTCGTGACACCATCGATCGTCATGTTTTTCGAATCGTTGCGCCCGCCCAGAATATAGATGTTGCCGATGCTGGTGGGACCAGGCGCGTCGCGGCCGTCGCTCGTATCCACGACGCCCGCCATCAGGCTGATCGCGTCGAAGACGTCGCGCCCACGCAAAGCCAGATGGTCGAGTTGCGTACTATCGAGCGTGCCCGACCTTTCCCCGGAAGCGAGATTTACAGTGACCGCTTCGGCGGCGATCGTCACCGATTCGGTAGCCTGCCCGATCTGCAAACGGATCACGCCCAGGGATCGCTGCTCGCTGGAATCGAGTGCGACGCCGGTTTCGCGATAGTGCTTGAAACCGGGCGCGTCAATCGCGAGGGTGAAGGTGG
>JAOAPQ010000868.1 GCA_025462965.1 Bryobacterales bacterium | reverse complement strand
GCGGGGAAAGAATCTTCCGATGCCTGTCGCAGATGTTCTTCTTCCGAACGCTTCCGGTCGGTTCTAACCTGGTGGTCCGCCTCACGTCCCGAAACCTGACCCGTGTTGTTCGCCACCTGCCCGGATTCGATCATGGCCTTCAGCCGCCGCAGGTCTTCCGTAATCTGCTGCTCCGTCTCCTCGCCGAACAACTTCGCCACGAATGCGCCGACGGCGCCTCCCGGCGGATTGTACTGCAGCGCAATTCGTACTTCCGTGCCCCGTCCGCCCGCGGCATCGGTGAAATGCACGGATCCCGCATTGTCTACCCGCGCGCCTGCAAGCGAGCGCCACCCGATCAGCTCGTCCGGGATCTCGTTGATGATCTCCGCGTCCCATTCCACGGTCCGCCCGCGTGGGGCGCGCGCTACCCAGTGCGAAGTTGTCGGTCCGGTGACCTTCACGGATTTCAGGTGCTTCATGAACCGCGGTAAATTATCCAGCTCCCGCCAGAAAGCGAACACTTCGCCGCGCGGCTTGTTGATCGTGATCGCCCTGTCGACTCGCATGCCCAATTCGTAAGGCACGCTGACGTTCGCCCCCTGACCGGTTTCCGCGGTACGGACGCCGAGGTACTGATATGAATGGCAGAAACCCGTCACGCCGCGCCTCACCAGGCCGGCTCCGGCTATTGCCAGGCCCGCGCCCAGTGCATTCCGCTTTTTCGCACCGTAGTAGGCCAATAAAGTTCCCGTCATAACGGAAACTGCTCGTTCGATTTTTCCTACATTTGGTGTTACGTAAGGTTTTCCGGCGATCTCCATAAATCCTCGCGTTCCGACCTGCACTTAAAACGCCAAAGTGGGATTATGCTAACTCCTGATTTTTCAATGGGCATCCCACGTGCTATGTAGTTGCTGAAGGTGGCATTACACCGATGATCAGGCAGCTTCCAGTCCTCTTGTTGTTCCCTGTAGTGATCTCAGCTCAGGCGCTGTTGCCGCAGTCCACGCAACCGCAGACGCATTACCGGGACACCGTGTTCTCCCCCGGCACGGAGGAAGGCTCGCCGGCGCTCGGCGCTCGTGAAAAGTTCGACATACACGCGTATCGCATGGGCGCGCCGCGCGTTTTCGCCGGATACCTTTTCGTAGCCGGCCTTCAACAAATGCAGAACTCGCCTGGTCAATGGGGCCGCGGGTTCGACGGCTTCGCGAAGCGGTACGGCACGGATCTGGGCGTCAACGCGATGCGCGAAGGCTTTTCTTACGGACTGGATACGGTCACCCACGAAGATCCGCGCTTTTTCCGGTCGGAAAAGACAGGGGTCGGCCCGCGTATGAAGGATGCGCTTCTGCAGGTGCTAGTCGCCCACACCGATAGCGGCGGCCGCAATTTCGCTTACGGCAATGTGTTGAGCGCATACGGATCTTCGGAAATTGCCACCAACTGGCTGCCGTCCCGCCACGATAGCGTAGGCGACGGCATGATCTATGGAACCCTGCTGCTTGCCGGAGACGCCGGACGCAACGCTTTCCGCGAATTCTGGCCCGATATCCGCCGTAAATTAAGAGATCGTTAGAAACCTGCGGGGCCCCTGCCACCATGCCTTAAAATGGTGGTTCATGACAAAGCGCGTTGGGATTCTCACAGGCGGCGGCGACGTGCCCGGCCTCAATTCAGTTATCAAAACAGTGGTCTACCGGGGCCGCGAAATCGATTGCGAAGTGATCGGCATCCGGCGCGGATGGGAAGGGCTGACGCACGTCAACTTCGAAGATCCGGCCAGTGTTACGCGGTACATTCTTCCGCTCACCACGGAGAACACGCGAACCATCGATCGTTTCGGCGGCACTTTCCTTCACAGTTCCCGCACCAACCCGAAAAAGATGAAGAAGCTGCCCGAGTTTCTCGCGGGCGAGTCTTTCCCGGCTTGCGAAGTCACCAAGGACGGAGTCACCACCACCGTCTATGACATGACAAAGCAAGTGATGAAGAACGTGGAACACCTGGGCCTTGACTTTTTGATCGCGATAGGGGGCGACGATACGCTCAGCTATGCCGCTCACTTGGACAAGGCGGGCGTTAAAGTTATCGCTATTCCAAAGACCATGGATAACGACGTCCAGAATACCGAGTACTGCATCGGATTCTCGACGGCCATCTCGCGGGCGATGGAAGCCATTGAGCGCCAACGCACCACGGTCGGGTCGCATGAGCGAATTGGCATCTTCCGCATCTTCGGACGCGATGCCGGGTATACGGCGTTCTACACAGCCTACGTCACGTCGCTCCGCTGCTGCATCCCCGAGTATAAATTCGACCTTCAGAAGCTCATCGATATTCTATTGACCGATAAGAAGAAGAGCCCGAGCAACTACTCGCTTATCATTGTTTCCGAAGGCGCCCAGTGGGAGGGATACAAGCCGCAGGAATACGGACCGGCCGACGCTTACGGCCATCGGAAGAAAGCCAATGTGGGCGAAGCGCTGAGCGATGAGATACAGAAAGTCACCGGCGATGAGACCATCGTAAGCGATCTGACTTACGATCTTCGCAGCGGCAGCCCCGACTTTGTCGATCGCCTGATCGCCGCCACCTTCGCCGGCATGGCCGTGGATTGCATCAAGGCGGGTCAGCATGGGCTGATGATGGGTATAAGCCACGGATGCTACGCGGCGGTGCCGATCCCCGATCCCAACCGCGGGCCGCGCAGGGTGGACATTAATACCATGTACAATGTGGACCGCTTCCGCCCGTACTACTCCGAAAAGCTCGGGCTGCCGATTTTCCTGACGCGCGCGTGAACTGGCGACGGCTGTTCGGTAAGCCCGACCTCGCCCCATACGCGCTGACGGAAGAACTGCGCGAGGAGATTCGCGGCTCCTTCGATGAAGCGTCACGCGACGAAGAGCATTTTCCGTCAACCATCGATCCCCGCATCTACCATGTACGGCTGATCCTCCAGCACTTCGGGGATCTCGCCGGCAAGCGTGTTCTCGACGTGGGATGCGGTAAGGGCCGCTTTGCGCGTGTGCTGCTGGAAAATCATCCCTCGGCGGAGATCTGGGGCCTCGATATCTCACCGGAAATGCTGAAGTTCGTCCCCGGGGGCATTCGGACGCAGGTCGGCG
>JAOAPQ010000800.1 GCA_025462965.1 Bryobacterales bacterium | reverse complement strand
TTACTTCGTTGCCCATCCCTGTCATCCATCTGTCTTCGGCGGCGAAACGGAGCCGGCGGCTCAGCTCGATTTCTTCGGGGGCATCAAAGCCCGCCAGAACATCGTTTGCTCGCTGGTCCAAGGTTCCGAGGAGAACTACGCATTGGGCGAGGCAATCGCCCGCGCCATCTACGCGCCCGTCGTCAATGCTCACCGATGCACCGCGGAACAAATGGCGATTCTCGAGCCCGTGCTCTCCGAAACCGTTCTCGGTACGTGCCTCACCATTGTCCGGGAAGCAATGGATCACGCCGTCAGCATGGGCGTACCGGAAGCCGCCGCGCGCGACTTCCTGCTGGGCCATATGAAGGTGGAACTGGGGATCGTCTTCCAATTATTCGAAGGTGCAACGTTCTCCGATGGCGCGCTGAAAGCGATCGAGGATGCCAAGCGCAGCCTCTTCCAGCCGGACTGGAAAAACGTTTTCGAGCCCGAGGCGGTAAAGCAAAGCATCCGGAAAATCACGGCGCCGCCGGCGTGACCTGGGCCGATTGGCGCTGCCTACTTATGCACGGAGCCGTCTGCGTTCACGCTGAACTCCGCCGATTTGCCATTCTTGCCGGCGTAGGCAGCTTCATAGCTCTTTTCGGATCCAACTGTCACTAACTCCACCTTCTTGATCTTGCCGCCCGCGGTTTTCTTCTGAATCGCTTCCCGGGCGGAGGCCGGTATGCTATCTAACCCTACTTCTTGTTCCACGGAGGCGACCTGGCCTGTTGCGTCCAGCATCAGGTCACGGCTCTTGCCGTTCACCATCGTCTCCACCTCGTACATGGTCTTCCCATTCTCCACTTCCTTGGATATGCCGACGAGCTTCGCATTTTGAGTCTGGTCTTTTACCGCCTGCTGTACGGCGGGCGGAAGACTCTCCATTTTGACCTTCGTCTCGGCGGCAATCGCCGGCGTGCAAAGCATCGCGGCTAATATCAGGTCCTTAAAGAACGTCATGGGTAACACTCCTGATTCCTATCCTGCGCGTGAATTCTGAAAAAGCCATGAACGAACAATGCGCCCGCATCGGATAAACTCATCCAATGAGTGAGGAAATCAAAGATTAAGGCTCGGCTGGACATCGCATGAGGGTCGAACTGGCCAGCGAACGCAAACTCCGCACGCGCAATAAGCTGATGTACCGTGTCGCCCATTGGCCCATTTGGATCGCCGTGTTCTTTCTGGCGCCCGGGCCCTGGACGTTCAGTCTCTTCGCCTACGGAGTCAGCGGCCGCCAGGCGACATGGCTTTGGATCGTAATGGCGTGCACCGCGGCTGCCGGCCTGCTCGGCAGGCTCCCCGGCGTTGAGCCCGCACCCTACATCATCCGGTTCGTGGAAGATAAGCCCAATCCCATCTACCGGCGCATCTGCTACACGTTCGCGTGGTGCGCGGTCGTGAGCTATGCGCTCCTAAATTTCACCGGGCTCGTCGTGGCTGTCGCAACCGGCAACTGGTATCTTCGCCAGATTTACGACTATGCTTATTTCCCGATTGCCGGCGTGATCCTGGCGCTTGGCGCGCTAGGTTGGCTGCCGCGTGTAAAGCCTTCGACGCGCGGCGAGGGCCACGAACGCCGGTATTTCTACGGATCGGTGTGGGCGGTGTGCTTCGCCCAGCCCGTGTTGGGTATTCTCTGGAAAATCTTGCCTCGGGAGCGTTGGGCCGATTCTCTGAAGCTCATCGTCTTCGTCGCAATCCTTGCCGCTGTTGGAAAGATGGCGGAACGTGGTCTTTTGCCGCGAACCCGCCCTATCCTTCCGGGTCAACTGGCGATTGTCGCCGATTGATGTCGAGCAAATCACGAATTGCCTCCGCCACCAGTTCCGGCCTGTCCAGTTGGATCCAGTGCCCGCAAGCTTCCACTCGCCGGTACGAGACGCCGGAGAGCGGCTCCGTAGTGTTGTAGTCGGAGCAAAGCGCGATCGCGGGGACGCTCTCGGGAATCCCGAGCCGTGCCGCGGCCTTCGCGTTCGCGGGCAATGCCTGCAGGTAATCGGCCATGGCCGTGAAACACTTCGGCTGGCACCAATGCGCCTGCACCATAGGCCACAATTCGGGAGGTAACTTCCTGACTTCGCGCGTGAGGCCGTCCGCCACCGACGCCCCGTTTCCGGCCATAAACTTCGCCAGGAGCCGGGGCAGCGTGCGCGAGCCCGAGAGCAGCCGCGCCAGGGCGAAACGCACGACGCCGAATCGCGCCAGATCCGCTCCCCGTCGCGAAAGTTTAACGCCTCTCGCGAGCTTTCTCCTTTGCGACGCGCTCAATGGAAACCAGTCCGCAACGGGAACGACGTCCACGAGTAGGATGCCTCCCACTTCGTTCGGGTACTTTGCGGCGAAATACCGCACGATCAGGCCGCCAAACGAATGGCCCACCAGGATATATGGTGGAGCAACGTTCGCCGCGCGCAGCAGCGACCGCAATTCCTCCACCATACCGGCGAGAGTCCGCGGCGAAGTCGCGGGCGAACTCCACCCCAAGCCCGCTCGATCGTAACTCAACACGCGCGAAAACCGGGCGGCCTCATCTTCCACCCGCTTCCAACTCAACGATGAGCCGGCGATCCCCGATTCCAACACCACGGCGGGACTGCCCGAGCCCTGCTCCGTGATATGCAGTCCGCCGATGACGCGGCCGGGAGGCGGAAATCGCCCGGCATCGCGGATCGACCCGATCGCCTGGTAGAGCCATCCCGCCGCGAATGGCAGGACCCCCAGCGCTGTGAGCAGCGCTATTTTCATGTTCCAGACTATAACATCATAAGGATGGACACCACGATATTGTGGTGCTATATTGAACCCATGGTGCGAAGCGAACTATTCATCCACCAGCCGTACGACTCCTATTCGGAAGGGAACCACGAAACCTGGCGCCGTCTCTATGCGCGCATGCAGCCTCGCTGGCATCGCTACGCTAACGAGCATTTTCTTCGCGGCGTCGAATCGCTCTGCTTCGATCCTGAGCGTGTGCCGCGTCTCGATAACGTTAACCGCTTCCTCCGGCCGCTCACCGGATTTCAGGCAAAGGCGGTGAGCGGCTATATCCCGGCGTTTCTGTTCTTCGATTGCCTGCGCAACCGGGCGTTCCCGACGACTGTGACCATCCGCGATGCTGCACAGCTCGATTACCTGCCCGAGCCGGACATCTTCCACGACATCGCCGGGCACGTCCCCATGCACACGGACCCCGCGTTCGCGCAAACGCTGGTCCGTTTCGGGGAATGCGCCCACACGGCTGCGGATCTGGTTGCGGGCATTCGTGACGAGCACGAACAGTTGCTCCGTCTCACGAGCATCATCCGCGCCATGGCCCGTTTCTTCTGGTTCACAGTAGAGTTCGGCTTAATGCGAGGTCGCGACGAGCTCAAGTGTTACGGTAGCGGATTGCTCAGTTCGTTCGGCGAGATCGAGCACGCCATCGTTTCACCGGACGTACAGCGTTATCCGATCCAACTGGAATGGGCAATCAACCAGTGCTTCGAAATCGACCATTTTCAGCCGCTGCTCTTCATCGTCGATTCTTTCGACCATCTGTTCAGTCTCGTGGATCAGCTTGAGAAGTGGATGCGCGAAGGCAAGCTGAACAACGTCGCCCCGGGCCAGCCGGCCATCAATGAAGCGGACTTGCGCAGTTTCCTGCACGCCGGCCTCACATCAAACGACAACCCAGTCACGTTAAACGACAACACAGCAGGTTAACCCACAACACAGTCAAGTTAAACGACGACAAAGTCACGTGGGACAGGCCATCGCCTTTTGTGGCCTCTCGTTCTTCCGCGCGACAAACCGCAGCCGCCGGTAATCCGCATACCACCGCCCATCCCGATAAAAAGAACCGCGCAGTTCCGCTTCCACTTCCTCGATCGGCCGCTTGTTGTCCGGCCGGTACATCGCAATCCATTCCCGCATTCCATTCTCGCCACCCTCGAGCGGTGTGAACCGGTCGAACATCACCATGAACTCCACCTCCAACCCATGCCGTTCAAGCACGGCGCTGTACTCCGAAACAGACGGAAAGTAATTGCTGATCCGTGTATCCAGCGCCTTCGTAACTCCCGCGATATTCCCTCTGCCGCCCATCTCCGCCACAAACCGGCCGCCCGGCTTCAACGCCAGTGAGACCGCTTCGGCCACCGGATCCGGTTCCAACATCCAATGCAACGCCGCATTCGAAAACACCGCATCGAACTTCTCCTCGGTCCTGAACAACGCGGCCTGCACCAGCTGAAACTTGAGCTTCGGAAAATTCTGACGGGCCTGCGCTATCATCGCTGGCGACGCATCGAAGCCCAGAACTTCGGCCCCCGCCTCCGCCATCCGCCCCATCAAAAGACCCGTTCCGCAGCCCAGGTCCAGACTGCGTACACCTGGCTGCGGCTTCAGCAAAGACAGAACATCCGCTCCGTACTCCCAAACGAAGCTGAAGGTGCTCTGATATTGGCTTGAATCCCAATCTATCGGTCGTGCGCTCATTTTA
>JAOAPQ010000787.1 GCA_025462965.1 Bryobacterales bacterium | reverse complement strand
GGAATGCCTCCGAGCGAGCTCCATGCCGCCGGCGCGTTGATGAGTTGCGCTGCTGCGTCCAGATGGAGATGCCGCACCCCGAGCTTGACCACCGATTTCACTCCGGGCAGCGAGCGAATCGAATCTGCCTGGTCCGGCGTCGCGACAACGAACACGGCATTCAGCAGGCTCTGCGCAGAGCCGGTTACCTGTACATGACTCGATTGCAGTTGGGTCCTGATCGCGGCCTGAGCGTTTAAGATAGCTTGCCGCCGCGGTTCGGCTTGGATGCTCGCTGTGGCGCCGCGCCGCGCCTGCACGGGTTGATCCTGGAGGATCACTGCGTAATGGTTGTAAGATGCCGCCCCAAGCGAAAAGGTGAAGAGGACAAAAAAAGACAGTACTAAGACCCGTGGCCTGAAGATCATGCCGCTTTTGACGATTGCGGCGCAATCAAGTTTCAACCAAAACCGCCTGGTGGGGCGCCTTGGCAAGCCGCGCGCCGATGGCATCGGCGCTTTTGCTCCTATCCCAAACCCCGCACTATTTCAACCAAACCAGCCACGTCGTCACCACCAGCGCATGAGACACCATGCTCGCGCGCACGCCCCCCACCCGAAAAGCCTGCCCGTAAAATACCCCGGCCACCGTCGCAATCGCCGCCATTCGCCAGTTCGGAAACCCCCCAAACGGCAAATGACACAGCCCGAAGATCAGTGAGGCAATCAGCAGCGCCCCAACCGGACTCCCCGTCACCCGCGCGAGCCCGTCCTGAAGTATCCCGCGGAAAACGAATTCCTCGGAAAGCGCCACCACCCACAGAACACCGAAAAATACCCCAATCGCCTTCCACGCAGGCCCGGCGACTCCATGGAGACCGATCCCCAGCCACCACCCAAGCGCCGCGCCCACAGGCAGAAAATAAACAAAAAACCGGAACCCCACAATCGATTCCTTGAGCGAAGGAATAAATCCGAAACGCAAGCCCTCAAACCGCCGCTGCATCAGCAGAGCCGACGCGCCGAGCCGGATGATCATCAGATGTCCAAGCAGATCCGGAGGCACCCGCACCGCCAGGCCGCGAACGTGGATTTCCATATGCGGGATCGCCGGCACATAAATTTGCTTGAATACTTTAGCCAGAACAACAGCAACCAGGAGCCCGAGAAACCCGATGTCCGACGCAATCGAGCCCTTGAAGACCACAAACCAATAACTGACTGCGCAGGCAATCCC
Organism: Bryobacterales bacterium; assembly: GCA_025462965.1. Lineage (GTDB taxonomy): Bacteria > Acidobacteriota > Terriglobia > Bryobacterales > Bryobacteraceae > JALYXI01. Next base: position 3,266 of record JAOAPQ010000787.1, on the reverse strand, counting down.
CAGCAGCGTGAATAGAGCGGTCCAGCGGAACTGTCCGGTTCCGGTCGAATATATAAGGTAGGGAGCGACGGCACTTGCCACTAATAGGGGAGCAAGCGCTGCCTTCGAGAACCGCGTCGTCAGCGCCGCGCGGACGGCTTCAAAGCCGGGAACCAGATAAAATGCAAATTCGAGAAGAAAAGCCGCAATGAAAGGAATGCCCACCCACGTCGGAATGCTGCCGTCTCCCCCGTACACCCCGGCCGCCGCGCACAACACACCCCATCCGGCGAGGCATGCGATGAAAAAGCTCCTCGGCCCCGCCTGCCTGTTCATCGTTGTCATCTTAGCAAACGGCGCATTGGCGGCCGCCGAACCGCCGCCCCCCAACCTCGCGCGCCTCGTCGCCCACAGAGAAAGCCAAACACAGGCCGAACGCAACCAGTACACGTATCGCGAATCCGTACTCATCCAGGAGTTGAACGACCGCGGCGGCATTCGCGGCGACTATTCCGAACTGCGCGACGTAATCTTCTCCCCTGTGATGCAGCGCGAAGATGTCGCCTCCGGCCCGCCGCGCAATTCGCTCAAGAACCTGGTACTCACGCCCGAGGATTTCCAGGACATCCGCAACATCCAGCCATTCGTCCTGGTGGAAGACTTCATGCCGGTTTACGAAACGAAGTTTCGCGGCGAGGAGCGCGTCGACGAGCAGGATTGCTGGGTTTTGCAGGTCCGCCCGCGACAGATTCTGGCCGGCCAGCGGCTTTTCGATGGCATGCTTTGGGTGAAGAAGGACGATTACTCCGTGGTGCGATCCGAAGGCCAGGCGGTGCCCCAGATCCGCACCACCAAATCCGAGAACCTGTTCCCCCGCTTCACCACCATCCGCCGCGCGGTGAACGGCTTCTGGTTCCCCGTGTATACCCTGGCCGACGACACTCTGCAATTCCGCACCGGACCCCAGCGGATCAAATTGATGATCAAGTACAACGATTACAAGAAGTTCGGGACGAATACGACCGTGACGTTCGAAGGCGGTCCGGACGGCAAACCGGATGTGAAGAAAGAACCACCCAAATAAAAAGGCTCCCCGGGCTAAGGGGAGCCTCCGACACTCACTTGCTATGACGCCGTTTTAGGGGCGACTTACGTTCTCAGCCTGCAGACCCTTCGGGCCTTGTTTGACTTCGAACTCTACCTCCGCGCCTTCATCCAGACTGCGGTAACCGTTCGCCTGGATGGCCGAAAAATGAACGAAAACGTCGTCACCGGTGGAGCGCTGGATAAAACCAAAGCCCTTGGCGGCGTTGAACCACTTGACAATACCTTTTTCTCTCACGAAATTCTCCTAGTCATTGCTGCCCGCTGAAAACATCCCACAAATAGAAAAAGCTACGAAGCAAATCTTCGTAGCCATCAACTCCGGAAGGTGCCTGCGAACAACAACATTTCAAAATCCCCTAAATTGTGGCAGATCGCCCAACCTAAAATCAAGTGGAATTGTCCGTCATAATCGTTACGAATGCATCAAAGAACCGGCGGCACGATCGCCGGCGGCCCCATCCTCGCGGTCTGCGGCGTCCTCGCGGCCGCTCTCGTTGTCTATTCGCAAACTGTCGCTTTCGCCTGGGACGAAGGCTACCACCTGCTCGCCGCCCAGTTAATAAAAGCGGGCCAGCGCCCTTATTTGGATTTCCTCTTTCCGCAGCCCCCGTTGAACGCATACTGGGTCGCGTGGTGGATGCGTGTCTTCGGCGATAGCTGGCGCACAGCGCAGGCGCTCTCCGCTCTCGAAACCGCCGGCGCCGTTCTGCTTACGGCGGATTTCCTTCTGCGCCGGTTTCCGGTCGCCCGCTGGCGCACCGCCGCCGCGCTCACCGCCATCCTGCTTATTGGCCTGAACACAATGGTCGTAGAGTTCGGCGCCGAAGGACAGGCGTACGGACTCTGCCTCCTCTGCATCGTCGCGGCTTTCCGGTTGACCGTTATGGCGGTCGAAACCCGAAGCTGGCTGCTCCCTTTGGCCGCCGGGTTCTTCGCCGGAGCCGCAGCCGCGGCCTCGCTCCTCACCGCCCCCATCGCCCCTGTGCTCCTGATCTGGATGTCGTTCTATGACCTCACCGCCTCCCGGAAGCTGAAGTTCGCGGCGTTCGCGGCAGGCGCGGTGATCCCATGGCTTCCCGTGCTCTGGCTGTTCGCGAAAGCGCCGGCGGTAGTGTGGTTCGGCCTTGCCGGCTATAACATCCTCTACCGCCGCAACGGCTGGGGCGATCCCACCGGCCACGATATCGGCGTGCTCATCGCATGGATCGATTCGGTGCACGCCCTCACTCTCGGTCTGCTGGCCATCGCCGGCCTGCTCTTCATCGCCCGAAAAAGCGGCTGGGACCGGCGCGTTCGCGCGGAGTTCTATCTCTGCGGCTGGCTCGCCCTCGCCGAAGCGGCGCACCTCTGCCTGGGACGCCCGACCTTCGAGCGCTACTACCTGCTGACGACCCCCTTCCTTGCCATCCTCGGCGCGGCGGGCTTGTACGCGATCGGCTCGGGCCTGGGCGATTCGAAGCGTCCCGCGCCGGCCGTCGCAGTGGTCGCCATACTCATGTCCCTCGGTCTTCTGAAGGCCCTCCTCTATCAAGAGCGCGATGCATTTTCCTGGCACGATCTCGAAGAGATCGCGAGCAAGGTGGACCAGGTGACTCCGCGCAATGGAACTCTGCTCGCGGACGAGCACGTTTATTTTCTGACTCACCGCCGCCCGCCTTCCGGCATGGAGCTGGATTACTCGCACCGCCTGTTGATCTCCCCCGAGTTCGCGACAGCGCTCCATGTCGTGCTCCGCCCGGAGTTGAACCGCCGTATACACGCGGGCGTCTACGACACCATCGCCACATGTGAAGAAGAGAAAGCCGCTGCTATCGGCATTCCGCAGCTCTATCGCCGGAAGGCCGATATCGCGGACTGCTCGGTTTTCTGGGATTTCAAGAAATAAGCCGTTGGAACGGAACCACGATCTGGCGCTCGATATCGAATTTGCCGCGGGCCAGATCGTGGCCGGCGTTCGGAATTTCGACAATGTCCGATTTCGCCGAAATCGCCTTCATCGCCGCCGTCAGTTCTCCGAGCGTCGCGAACGGATCGCGCGCGCCGTGGATGAAGAGCGTAGGACACTGGATGTTTGTGAAGTGCTCCACCCGCAGGTTCTCGGGTTTGCCTGGCGGATGTAGAGGGTAAGAAAGCAGCAGCAATCCATCCACGCATCCCGGATCTTCGGCGGCGAGCATGCT
>JAOAPQ010000765.1 GCA_025462965.1 Bryobacterales bacterium | reverse complement strand
GTTCCCGAACTGCTGGTATCGACCGATTGAGGATCGGGAGACCCAGGAAAAGGCGTTGCGCTTCACGCTCTCAGAAGAAGTAACGGCAGCTATTCCTCCCGGATACGCTAAGTTCTTGCGCGCCGCGATCGATATTGCCTCGCAATTCAAGCTACTTGTCGGGCCAGAGCGCGAAGCATTGCTCGCAAGCGCCCACAAAACAGAACCAATCTTCAAGGCTTAGTACTCACGTCGGAATCGTTGTTGAGGAAGGCCAGCCAGAGCGGCGCCGGCCGGAGGGGATCGCCGGACCGGTCTTGTTCCTGGCCTCTGACTCAGCGTCTTTCGTGACCGGCGCGATTCTTCCTGTCGAATGTTCCCTCCGACAGCTGAATCTACTGCTGTTGCCGGAGGGGAACTGAAGAAATTGGATCTGCCGAGATGGGACCTAACTAAGCTGCTGATCGCATCGGCAACACGGAGCTTCGCCCGGCATTGATACCCAGCCGCTTCATCTTAGCGATCAAAGTCGTCCGCGGCAGACCCAGCCGGGCGGCGGCGCCATTCCGACCGCCCACCATACCGTCTGTCTGCTCGAGAGTCTGAAGGATGTGCGAGCGCTCCGCCTCTTCCAGCGTCACAGCCGCGGATAAGTTCGATGTGCCAGTAACTTGAGGCAGCGAACCGCCCAGCACGGCACCGGTCGAGAGAATTACGGAACGTTCGATGAAGTTTTGTAATTCCCGGACATTGCCCGGCCATGAATGACGTACAAGAGCCGTCATGAATTCCTCCGAAATGGCCGTGATTCGCTTGTTCATGCGAGCAGCGTAATCCATGGCGAAATGGTGGACCAACAAACGGATATCTTCAGGGCGATGACGCAGCGGCGGCAGTTCAATAGGAAACACGCTCAGGCGGTAAAAGAGGTCGGCTCGGAATTCACGTTTGTCGGTCATTTCAATCAGATTCTGATGCGTCGCGCAGATCACGCGGACATCGGTGTGAATTGTGGCAGCGCCGCCTAGACGCTCGAGCTGTCTTTCCTGCAGGACCCGAAGAATCTTGGGCTGCAGCTCTAGCGGAAGGTCCCCGATCTCGTCCAGGAACAAGGTGCCCTTGTGAGCGCGCTCGAACCGTCCAATACTGCGCGCGATCGCACCGGTGTAGGCGCCGCGCTCATGACCGAACAGCTCGCTTTCCAGCAAGCCTGCAGGAATGGCAGCGCAGTTCACCTTCACAAACGGCCCTTACGATCGTTCGCTGCACTGGTGAATGGCTTCTGCAATCAATTCCTTGCCAGTTCCCGTTTCTCCGTTGATCAACACCGTGGCGCCGGTCGGGGCCACGACCCGTACCATCTCGAGTACCCGACGGAGTGCGGCGCTGCTACCGACAATGCGGGGTAATCCGCTGTCCCAAAGTTCGTCGCTGTCGAGCGCGACTTTCGCCGATGCCGTATCCTCAATTTCGGATACGCTGCGGTTGACCGCGGGCACTTCACTTGCCCAACACGTTTGTGTCGCCATCCTGTACTCCTTTCCTTCGTCGGCAAATGCCAATCCAGGTGTGCTTCTCGAACGCCTTCTACGCCGCGCGGCTTGCTATTCGCCACTCTCGGACGGCTTCCGGTTCCCGGCCAAACAGAAGAGCTGCTGACCCGTCCTCGTGGCTCACGCGAATGCAATCGCCGCGGTGGATCTGGCCGCTGGCCATAAGGTTCGACAGAGGTTGCACGAGCAAGCGCTCGATCGCACGCTTCAAATGACGCGCACCATACCGGAGATCGGTGCCCTCCATGAGCAAGCAATCCCTGGCGCTCTCGGTGACATTCACCAGGAACGGCTTGCCGGCGGCCGCGGTCTGGATACGCTCCTGCACCATCTCTAGCTCAATATCGATAATCCTGCGCAGTTCCTCATTACCGAGAGATTTGAAGACTACGATCTTGTCTAAGCGGTTGATGAACTCCGGCGTGAACTTTCGGCGGGCGGCCGCTATGCCGGCATCCGACATCCGGGCGCTGAGTTTCGCATTGGAAGCGTTGTTCTCCGACGAGGGAACGTGGAAGCCCAGCCGCGGACTCAGCAGAGAGCTCATTTCCGTCGCTCCGAGGTTGCTGGTCAGGAAGACCATCGCCGACGAGAAATCGACCTTGCGATTGTCGCCCAGCGTCAAAACGCCTTTGTCCAGGATGCCCAGGAGGAGATTCCACAGGGCATCGGATGCCTTTTCGATCTCATCGAAGAGAACGAAACTGATCTGGACCGCATCCGTGTGGTGCTGATTCAGTGCTTCCTGGGACAACAGGGCATGCGTTTCGCGGTGTCCCAGGTATCCCGGAGGCGAACCGATCAGCTTCGAGATTTCGTGGCTGTGTTGAAATTCCGCGCAATCGATCTTAATTACTGCGCGGGGATTCTTCAGTAGGGCCTCGGCGGTCGCCTCCACGATGCGGGTTTTTCCGGAGCCCGTGGGCCCCAGAAACAGAAAATTTCCGAGCGGCCGGCCGACCGGGGACAGTCCCGCCAGGTGAGTCTGATAGGCCTTCACGATCTGGTGAATCGCTTCGTCCTGTCCGACGACAAAGTGGCGGAGCCGGTTCTCCAGGTCCTCCGCCTGCTTTCCCGTCTTAGTCGGGTCTAGTAATGTGAGCTTTGGCATTTTACTTTCCTTCTGGCGCACTCAGGCAGCCTTGCGCGTAATCCCTTCGATCGTCAGGCGGCGCGACTAAGGAGGTCGCTGCCTGGCCACTGAACCTCTTTACGATTGCCGTCTACCGCTTCCTGGCACCCTATGCAAAATGGGGCCCACGGCACTGCGGCAAGGCGCTTCGGGTGGATCTCCTGATCACACTCCTCACATATCCCGAAGCTGCCTTCCTGGATACGACG
>JAOAPQ010000760.1 GCA_025462965.1 Bryobacterales bacterium | reverse complement strand
GCCAAGGCGGGATGGACTGCAACGACGCGGCACGACGCTACCTATGTGGAATTGCCGAACGGCGCAAAGTATGTCGTAGTCGTTTTTACGGTGGACAACGCGAAACGGACGGAGATCATTCCGTTTGTCGCTAAGCAATTCGTAACGCTTTTTACGATGTAGCGGCTCGCGAATTCTCCAGCAGCCGGCTTCGCAGGCCGGCAAATCAGCGGGCGTTGGCGGACTCGATGATCCGACGGCGGATCGCTTTGCCTTCCTCGGCCTCTTCGCGGTAGGAAGCCACCATTTCCTGCCTTTCTTCCGCAGTGAATTCAGGGAACGGTTCGTCCGGAAAGCGTTGATTATAGGCGGCAATGTGCTGATCAAAGAGCTCTTCTTCGGTGGCTGACAGAACGAAGCCAATCTGGGCGTCGGCTTCTTTCTTTTGGCGTTCTTTTTGCAGGCCGCGCAGGGTTTCGAGGGCCTTATAGAAGGCGCGATCGTTGGTGCTCTGGTAGCGGATGAGAGACGGGAGATTGGCCGGGACCGTGCCGGGGTCGGAATCGAACGACGAGCTCTGGCAGATGACAGCGCGGCGGGAGAGCCAAACGCTAATGGCCATTTTCTCGACGAGCAGGTCTTCAGTCATGCCGACGGGTCTGTGCTCCTGACGGAGGCCGCGCTTCATTTCGTAGAACTCTTCGGGGTTTTCGCCCTCAATGAAAAGACGGCCGCAGGCGAGGCCGTGCTTGAAAGCGTTCTGGCTGGAGCTGGACTTGCCTTCCTCGGTTTTCGGTCCGGTGGAGGATTGAGCGTTGGTGCGGTTGGCGTCGATTTGGGCGGCAGTGGCAGCCATGGATTCTTACCTCGATTCGAGGCTACAGCATGGGTTCGGCGGGAAACATGTAAGTTGTTGGTTTGATTGAGGAGAATCGCTGTGACTCGCTGGAGGCGCTCTTGCGAGCTTTCTGGGGGCTACAATCTAACTAAAATGCTAAGCCACAATGAAAAAAATTCTGACGCTTGGCAGGACCTTCGGGGAATGCTCGCCGATTCTGATGTTGATGCAGTCGCAGCGCTGCTGGAGGAGCGGCAGATAGACCGGTCGCACGGTAAGTGAATTCCGGGTACGTCCTTGATTCGTTTGCAGTGATGGCCTGGTTGAAAACTCCGAGCCCGCGGCTTCCAATGTCAGCCAAATTCCTCTGGGCGATAACATTCGTGAGCGCGATCAATGCGGGGGAGGTCGCCTACGCACTGCGAAAGCGCTTCAGGGCCGGCGATGCTAAAGGAATCCACGCCAGGGATTACAAGGTTTAATAGTCTCAGTGATTCCGATCCGACGGCTCTCAATGATCCTGGCGGGATGTCTCAATGCCGGGGAAGTTGTTACACGCTGCGAAAGCGCTTCAGCGGGGCGGAGCCGAGACGTGTTCGACATTTACGGGACCGCATTCAGCAGTTTGGCTATCGATCCGGGGCTTCGTCACGCCAGTCCCAGAGTCAATTCCGAATTGCGATCATCGATCAGAATTTGGAGTGTTCCAGCGCGGGAAAACCCGAGCAGGCCCATGATATCCACGCCATGAAGACGGCTCATTTCCGCGAGGCTGACACGTTGCCAAGAACCATGTTGCGGTAGCCGATTCGAACATTCGCCGGCGCGCAAGATTGGCCCGCTACCGGACCTCCGGCGGCTTCCGGGTCCATGTTGGGTGCAAATGAGCGCGCGAGGTGCAGCTGTTTGGCGACTGATGGGGCGATCGCATTTGTACGCGGCGCCGGTGTCCACGACCAGATAGCCCTCCTTCGATTCCAGGATGGCCCGGAGGAACAGGTTGCAGTCATGCGAATTTCCAATGATGGGTGGCTCTCGGCCGCGACTCGCCTCGCCGCACGCAAGGTACGGCAGCAGTTCCAGTGTTTTTCCCTAAAGTTGATTTTGATCAGAAACCGCGAGAACAGAATTGTGCGAACCACGCCGTCCAGACCCTCGGCTAGATCTTAGAGTCAGCGGGAGCGGGTGTAAACCTGACATCAATGACCAAGTCGAGATATTTTAGCCTCGCAACTGCCGCCATCCCACGGTAATGAATATCACCTGCATATATTACGAAATGATGTAAAGTCGTTCGTGTCGGCAAGAACTATCCAACGGTCCAATCCGCAGTCCCGAGGAACGGGGCGACTCGTTACGCTCGAGATGAGTGCCCATCCTCGCGGGTTCTTCGCCCAGAGAACATGTTGCACCGAAAGAGGCGCGACAAACATCTGAATAACGCGCTGGCTGACAGCCATAGCACAGCGGCGAACACGAAGGACAAGGAGGGGAAAGCGAGCAATGAGTGAAACAGAACGGAAAGAAAAACAACAAGACGACGCTCAGCAGGAAGTCGATCAACGCTCTGGCCGACGAGCTCGAATCCCGGCGCCAGCAGAATGGCAAACCTTCGAAGACCGGAAACGAGAGTACAAATAATAGCGAAAGACCCAGGAAGAAGCTGTTCTTCTGGGGTGCTCTCTCGGGCGTGGCAGCGGCGGCCGCGCTACCTATGCTCGGTAAGCAGGCCCGGCCGGCAGTACGAGTTCTGGTCAAAGGCGGAATAAAGGCCGGGCGGTACGTCCAACAAGTGGCGTCCAGTGTAAAGGAAGAGGTCGAGGATATCGCGGCGGAAGCGAAATCGGATCTCGATACCGAGACAACGTCGTAATTACGAGGACAGGTATGCACCAGATCATCGGTGGTTTCATATTGGGAACGGTCTTCGGTCAGGCTGCGCGCAGGAACGTGTGGCGTCCCGTGTTGCGCCGTACCATCAAAGGCGGCTTGATCGTTACTCAAGAAGCTAAAGAGCTGGCCAGGAAAGTCAAAGCCGAAACTGACGAGATTGTTGCAGAGGCGAAGCAAGAGCTGGAGCATGAGGAT
>JAOAPQ010000755.1 GCA_025462965.1 Bryobacterales bacterium | reverse complement strand
AGCGGCCGCCCTTGGGGGAATGATTCGCGCGCATAATCGGCCAGTTGCGGGCTGGCGGCAACTCGTGTCGAATCGAAGACGAACTGGTAGGCATTCAAGGCATCGTTGCTATGGTCGGCGGGCAAAGAGTCCCTGACCGTCTCCCATGCCGGTGATTCCGAGAATCCTGGGGGTTCGACCGCAAGCACTTCCAACTCGCTCGCCGCACTCACGGTGAGGCGGTCGTGCGGTTCCTGCAGCGTAAAGGATGTGACGGGATTGCCGAAGTAGTCTTTGTGGGTGCCGGCCGGGATCGGGGGCTCCGGCGAAACGGATATCTTGACATCAAGGCACTTCTGGCCTGTAAGATCGCGGGGCGTCAGACGTAAGACGTGATGCGATACGGAAACCGGGTCAGTGTAGTCATAGATGGTTTCGTGCCGAACCCGGTATATCAAGTGGACCGCTCCATTTCCGCGTGGCTGAAATAGGTATGGGTCAGCGCGTCTGAAAAGGCGGGCAACGCGGCGCCCAAGGCCGCGAGCAACCTATCCAGCGGGTCGCGCCTGTTGCCGGGGCCAGCCATGCAGAGCGTTTCCACATCCGCGTGAAACAGACTGCCTGCCGCAGCTTCGAGATGGTGCTGCCTCGAGAGCGGCCAACCGGCTCCCGACGGCATCGCCGATAGCACTGCACAGTGTTCCACCAGATCCTTCACCTGAAACGCAAGAGAGCGTGGATTGGCTTCGTCGTTCATCAGCAGATCGAGGACCGGCGCGACTTGCAGGGCCGTGAAGTAGCGCGACCTGTAGGTGATGGAACTATCGGCCACTTCAAGCAGCATCTCGAGGGCGGGCCATGTCTCCGGATCGAGCGGAACCACGATAGCGCGAAAGAGTTCCACCAGATGAATGGAACGCTCAATCCGTCTGCCGATGCTAAGAAAACGCCAGCCGGGGCCGCGGGTCATATTCTCCATTTCAATCCCGCGAAGAGCGGCGAGCGTTCCCACACAGCGGTTCAGTACGGCCAGCGCGTCGGCCGGTGAGACGTAACCCCAGGCAACACTGCCGGATGCGCGGGCGACAGCTCCGAACTGGCTCACGACCCGCAGCAGATCGCTCGAAAGGCGGTCCCGGACCTGCGCCGCCGCGCGTGCGGCGCGATTCAGGTTCGCGTTCAAGCTGTCGCGGCGCTGTTCTTCAAAGATGAGCGAGAGGATCTCCTGCTCGAGGTCGCGCGTCTCATCCAGATGTCCTTGCCGATCGTCTTTCGAGAGCCGGGAGTAGGGGGATTGCAGGCACTCGTGCAGCTGCATCCATGAATCCAGCCCCGAGGTTCCGAGCGCGCCCGATTCGCCTGTGATACGCATCAGAATGCAGCGGAGCACGCGGCAGAGGTGCTCGGAGCGTTCAGCGTAGCGGCCGAGCCAAAAGAGGTGATCCGCTGCGCGGCTGGGCAGATCGCTCGAGCCCCCGCGATTCAATTTGACGGGCACCCCGCTGGGTGGCAGCAGCGTGAACTTATTGACGGGCCTGGTCGAAACGACCCACGTATCCTTGCTGCCGCCGCCGCTCTGCATCGAAACCACAGAGGTATCCTGCGACGGGGACACGCGGGCAAGACCGCCGGGCATAACGATCCAGGAGTCACCGACGGCCGCAAGATATACCCGCAGAACCACGCGGCGCGGCGCGAGCCCGGTGTCGGACCATACGGGGACGCTCGAAAGATTCAGCAATTCCTGCCCAGCGAACTCATGCGGGCGCTGCTGAAGCCGCGTAAGTAATCGCGAGCGCTCATCGGACGAAAGCTTGCCCCCGAAAACCGGTTCCACGCCGAGCGATGGGAAGGCCGGTTTGATCACCAGAAAATCCAGGTTATCGCGCACATAGCGGAGCGCCTCCGGCTGGCCGCACCACCATGTGGCGACCGAGGGAAGGGCGAGATTTTCTCCCAGCAACCGGCGGCTGAGGCCCGGCAAGAACGGCATGAAAGCCGAGGTTTCGATGAGACCGCTGCCGAGCGCGTTGGCGACCACAACATTGCCCGCGCGCACGGCCTCCACGAGACCGGCGACTCCGAGGTAGGAATCGGAGCGCAGTTCCAACGGATCGCAGAAGCTCGCGTCCACACGGCGCAGAATGACATCCACCGGCTTGAGCCCTTCGAGCGACTTGAGGAATACGCGGCTGCCCCGTACAGTGAGATCGCCGCCCTGGACCAGCGTGAAACCGAGATAGCGGGCCAGATAGGAATGCTCGAAGTAAGTTTCGTTATAGGGCCCGGGCGTGAGAAGGACCACGCGCGGAGCCCGGCCGCCGGTGTGAGCGAGGCCCAAAAGCATATCCCGAAACGCGCGAAAGAACGAAGCGAGCCGGTGGACACGGGACTCGCGGATCAGATCAGGAAAAGTCTCCGCGATGACGATGCGGTTTTCAAGCGCATAGCCCGCGCCCGAGGGCGCCTGTGTGCGATCGGAAAGCACCCACCACTGACCGTCGGGCGATCGCGCGAGATCGACAGCCAGCAGGTGAACATAGACGTTGCCGGGCACCGGTACACCGTGACACGGACGCAAGAAGCCCGGGTTGGCGAAAACCAGAGCGGGCGGAATATGCCCATCGTGCAGCAACTTCTGCGGACCGTAGAGGTCAGAAAGAATCCGGTTCAGCAGGCCTGCGCGCTGGATGAGGCCGGCTTCTAAACGACTCCATTCCGAGGCGGAAATGATAAAAGGAATGGCATCCAAACTCCACGGGCGGTCTATTCCGAGCGGATCGCCGTAGATGTTGTACGTTACGCCATTTTCACGGATCCGGTGGCGGGCTGTTTGCCAGCGGTGGGCAATCTCATCGCCCCCCAGTGCGGAGAGCGAGGTCATATATCGCTCCCAGTGAGATCGCAGCATACCTGGCGCCGCTGACATCTCGTCGTAAACGCCGGGAGCCTGGCGGTAGTCGGCA
>JAOAPQ010000719.1 GCA_025462965.1 Bryobacterales bacterium | reverse complement strand
TTGGGCGGCGAGGCGAGAAGCAGTTTGTCTCCAGTTGCAGGTTGCGGGAAATGGGTTAGGGCCGCCGGTGGCGCCACCAGCGGGCGGTCGGTTTAGCAGTCTCGCGTTGGTGGAGACAGGGAGTGTTGGGCGGAAGCCGCCGATTGGTTTGTTTGAGTGCATGTTCGCTGCTTCAGTTTAGGGGATGCGGGGTGCGGGAGGGAGCGGATGTCGTTTGGTTGCAATGAAAAATCGGTGTGAACGACTTTGACATGACTGCGCTGGCGTAGAGGTTGAGTTATCACCGGCTGGGTGGCTATCGCTGTGACTGAACGCCCGCCCGGTTACGAAGTTGTCCCCGTGGCGAAGGGGACTGAAATATGCGAGAGGTGAGTTGTGATGGAGATCGATGATGTTACAAACCCATAGACGCTGCCGGTGCGGCCCTGTTCGATACTGAACAATATCGTGGAGCAAGATCACGGAGCGATCAAACGGCCAGTCAGAGCCAGTAAAGGCTTCCGACCGATTGAGACAGCGTGGGAACAATTCAAGGCATGGAGACAATGCGTATGATCCGAAAGGGCCAAGTCAGGTGGTTAGCAAAGGCCGATATTCTTGGACAGGCTTCGTTCATCGTAGCTCTCGTGTGGTCACCGCGGAAATTCGCACCACATCCGTATACAATACACAAATCGATCTGTCGTGGACGACTCTTGATGGAGGCTGTCGAGGGGAGATCCTGAGGCAAAAGCCTTGGAGAAACGGGCAAATGCAGAAGCGGACGCGACACGAGACAATATTTTCGACGAGGCGGCGTCCTATTCAGATATGAAGACTGCATTGCCGCAACGGACCGCGGCGGGTACGCTTTTGCAGGCGTCCAGCTCGTTATACGATGCGGCAATCGCATTTTATGACTACTGGATTCGCAATATTCCAGATGTGCTGTCGGCTCAGAGAGTGCTTGCCCAGGCACATTCCTCGGACATCACAGCGAGAACATCAGGGCATGGTGCCGAACTCGGGCACGAAGCGCACGTTGAATTGGGCGCACCTGGTTTGGCGCTACCCCGTTGGCGACCTCCTGCGCCTCGGCGAGAACGCGCTGCGGTGACGGTTCATGGCGGGCCGACGCGGCGTTGATGTAGCAATGGCCGGCGCCGTCCAGCCGGCGCCTGAAGAAGCACCTCGCCAAACTCCCTGGCGATGGTTCGGCGATTTTCTCAACAAGGAGCTGTCGCCTTATCCGGGGCGCGGTTGGACGGTGGCGCGCATCACGATTGCAGCCACAATCGTGATGATTTGGATTATGGTGTTTCGCATTCCGAATGCGGCACTCGGAGCCTATTACACGTTGCTGTTCTCACGTGACAGCGCGAGGGCGACGGTGCGAAGCGTGATACGGTCGGTCAGCGCGGTCGGCGCTTCCCTGCTGTACATCACTTTGACCGTGCGACTGTTTGAAGCCGAGCCATTCCTGCACTTCATGTGGGTTGCCGGAACGCTATTCATCACGTTCTTTCTGATTAGCGCATTATCCGAATACGCGGCTGGAACGGCATTCGGCTTCCTGGCGGTTACTTCAATCGCTGCGTGGGATTTCCCAGCCAATACGGGCGTGCTATTCGAGAACACACTGTGGACGGCTCTGGCGGTATTGGTCGGGGGTGCGGTAACGGTCGCGGTCGAGCTGACTGCCCGTTCTATTCACGCCTCTGACGAATTCACCGATCGATTGCTGGATCGAATGAAGGCAGTCGAAGAGGCCCTGTGGTGTTTCGCAAATGACTGTCCGGTTGAACAAAGTCCACGCCAAAGACTGGAGCAATACGCGATGGTTGGCACTGCCTCACTGCGGCAGTTGCTGGCGCGCTCTCTTCGCAGCTCGCAGAACATCGCCGAGATGAGCGCGACGGTAGCGCTGACCGGCAGACTCGTTGATTTGACAGCTCACGTCGTTGCCCGAAACGAAAAGTTTCCCGAGGCAGAGCGGCCCGGGTTTCGGCAGGCAGCGACCCAGCTAGCGCAAGTTCGAAGCGCCATGCGAGACAAGAACACGCGCGCAATCGCCGAGATGAACACGAATTGCGAGGGGGCAGCACCAGGCTCGTTCCTGGCGGACATACAAACCACTATTGAGAGGTTCCCCGAGGTCTATTTCGGTCAACAACCGCTCACGGAGTTTTTGCCTTCGGCTCTGGACTTCGATCGGCCGAAGTGGCTGTTCAAGGACGATGCGTTCACCAGCGATGATCACATTCACTTTGCGTTGAAGGGAACGCTCGCCGCCCTCGCCTGTTACTTTCTCTACAACTCCGTCGAGTGGCGCGGATTGAGTAGCTCGATAGCCACATGCATGATTACGGCTCTTTCGACGGTGGGTTCGTCCAGGCAAAAACAGATCCTGCGGGTGGCCGGAGCTGTGTTAGGTGGATTGGTTCTGGGCATGACATCCCAGATTCTTCTGCTGCCGAACATGGATGGAATCGGAGAATTCACGCTCCTGTTTGCAGCGGTGACCGCGACCTCGGCTTGGATTGGGACAGCCAGTCCGCTTCTCTCATATGCCGGAGTTCAAACCGGATTTGCGTTCTACGTGACTCAGCTTCGGGTTTTCGGGCCACAGACTTCACTAGTTGTTGCGCGAGATGACGTGATGGGGATTCTGTTTGGATTGTTTGCCATGTGGATGATATTCGATCGAATTTGGGTCAAAGACACCGCGCAAGACTTGATGAACATGTTGGTGGGCAACATGCGCCGGATTGCGTATTTCGATCAAGCAGTCAACATGGGCGATCTTCGTTCAACGATTGACCGCGCGCGTCATGAACGCGCCCTGGTTAACGCGACTTTCGACCAGATTCGCGAAATTGGAGGTTCGTTGGTCTTTGAGTTCGGGGCAGGTTGGCGGCGAAAGATTGAAATGAGAGACCAGGTGCGGCGATGGGACCCGCAGCTTCGGACGTATTTTCTGCTGCAGGTTGCTTTTTTGCACCACCGGCTGCAGAGCGGAAACAGGGCGCTTGGACCGGAGGCCGAGCAGAATGTTCGACGGAGCGACGAGATTCTTTCGCTTCTGGCGGATTTGGAAGACTCGAAAAAGCAGGACGAAGCTTCCCGTGTGCGGCAGCTAATTCATGAACGGGTGAAGCAATTCGACGACGAGGGAAAGCAAGAGTCGGAGGAAGCGCTCCCCCGAAGTCAACCTATCCGACTTTCACGGTCGATGCTCGTGGTAGCGGTTTCGCTCGCAAAAGAGATGAGCCGTCCCTAGCTGGCGCACGCAGAAACAGCCCAATTACTGGAACGCCACCAGGCGAGCTTCGCCGGTCAGGTACATCGCGACGCCGCGATCGAGCGCCGGAGAGGCACTGGTGAACGGGACGAACTGATTTCCCGCCGGCGTTGTCAGGAATAGCAGCGCTCCGGATGCGTTTCCGCTGGACGTGATCGTGGCCGGAAGATTCGCCAGCATCCCGGCCGGGACGGAAAACGTTGTAGTATTCGCAGACGCCAGACATTCGAACGCACCAGTCGCCTTATTATCCGGATCTTGCGCGTAGCCGAGGATCAGGATGTTTTGATTGGCACCATTCCCTCCGCTCCAATTCAGCACCAGCGGCTGGGAGCGAGCGATGGTCGTGACCTGCGTGACCAATGTTGCAGGTGCACCCACATTGATATTGAACGAAAATGCGCCGATGTCCTTCCCCCCGGGTCCTGATACGGTGAAGGCGCCGGGATCAAGGAACGGTTTGGGATTCGGCGCGAGGGCCCCGCCCAATAAGCCGATGTACGGTGAGGTCGAATCCGGCCGGATCATGGGCTGGGTTCCGTTGGCGCCTTGGACCATGATTGCGGCGCCGGCATCCAGGAATGACGCTCCCGGTACCGGCGGCAGTTGTCCGCCCAGTAGACCGCCCAGGTCGATATTGTTGTAGCAGGTGCAAGTGCCCAAAGGTGGAGTGCCTGCGAACGGGTCGAAACCTAGCGGGCCTCCAGCCGGTTGCTGCAAGAATTCCCCGACGCCGAGGTCAATGATCCCATTGAAAGTCGGGTCCTTCGGATTGGTGGCGTTCAGGCGCGCCAGAAGGACGAAGCCGTTCTTGCCGCCGTCGCGCGGCAAGCTGCTCAGAGGATTGTCGTCGGAGCAGGGCTGCCCGCTGGTGTTGATAGCCATCGTCACCGTGTTGCTATACAGGTTCCCGTTGACCACCACCTGGACCGGCACGTAGCAGCCCAGCGGTACGTTGGCCGGAAGCGGGAATTGAACCTGGTCGACGCCCGCGATGTCCGGCGCCCGCGCGGCATATGCGAACTGATCTCGCAGGTTGACTTGTACTCCTCCTACAAAAACCTGGATGGAGGAGACTTGCGGTACGAAGTTCGTGTTAGGGTCGCACTGGTCCGGGATGGTAGCGCCAGAGCAACTCAGGCTCGAGGAAAGCGGACCCAGGCCTGTCCCCCAGACAATCACGTAGCCAGCCGGCCCCGCGGTAGTGACCGCGCTGTTGAGCGGCCTGGTGCCGTCGGGCTTAGCGTTTTGCACAATGCCGGGCCCGCGTCCGAGCGAAACCGCAAACGCTCCGAAGGCGCTGGGGACGACGGTCGCACGTTGCGGGGCGCCGGTGACTCCGTTGTATGTCGCCGTGATCTGCACATCTCCTAAAGGAGCATTGGACGGCATGATCGCATTGATCTGGAATTGCGCCACAAAGACCGGCAACGCCTGCACGGTGGTCCCTTTTCCATCCGATACAGTCAAACTCACGCCGGCCAGCGTCGTCTGAAGCGGATAGCTGGTAGCCTTGACACCGGGATTGGGTGGCCCCAGATTCGAGCCAAAGATCGAGAAGAAGGAGCCTTGAGCAATCGGACCGCCGGTGATGAAACTGGCCGCGTTTGTGATCCCGCCAGCACTGATCGTCGGCGGCGGATTGGTGTTGGCAGGCCCTGCGGCCTGATTTATCGTGTAAGTCAGCGTCTGCGCCGGATTGGTGCCGGTGATGATCAGCTTGATGCTTCGCGCCGACGTGGTGTAGTTCAAATTGACGTGGTACTTGATCGTCTTCACGCCGACGCTGCTGAACGTCGTTGCGGAGGTGATCGGCGCCCATTGCTGCGCCGCCGGCACAGAGGGGTCTATAGAGGCCTGAACCAGGCACTGACTACCAGTCACGGTTACGCTCAGCGAACCCTCGCCCGGCGGCGGCGGGTTGTATGGGAATTGCGTGGAGCTAGTCGAACTCAACGTGTAAGTGCACGAAGACAACGACGACGAACCGGCAAGTTGGATGACGGTGACTTGCTTGTCCGCCACGGTGAGCGTCGTCTGCCGTTGCGCTCCTCCCGCCGGCTGCGGATCGATCTGAATGGTCGTCGAACCCTGACCTCCCGC
>JAOAPQ010000709.1 GCA_025462965.1 Bryobacterales bacterium | reverse complement strand
GTCCTCCCGGGCGTGCTGCGACCGAAGCCGGAACGACTGACCACAATCGCCGCCTGGTTCACGTCGTAAAGCGCCGCAATCCGGGCATCCGGCAGCTTGGCATACGTGGTTATGCGGTCCTGGCCGTCTCGCGTTAAGATCTCCCTGGCAATAAACTACAGCGTCTCCCATCCTGTGAACTCAAACGGAGAGTACAATCTTTAGAATGCGTCGCCGTGACTACCTAAAACTGCTTCCCTCCATCGCTTTGGCCTGCCCTGCGCTCACCAGCGCCGCGCCCGGTTCGAAGGCAAGGTTCCGATCCGCCATCTGCGCATACTCCTTCCGCAACCTGCTCCAGGCCAAGACCATGACCTATGCGGACCTGATCCGCCTGGCCGCGGACCTGCAGGTCGATGGCATCGACTTCACCACCTACTGGCTCCCGGATACGAACGATGCAACGCTGTTCGAACTGAAGAAGCTTGCCTACCGCTCCGGCATTTCTCTTTACACCATCGGCGTCCGTGTCCGTCTCGCGCAGCCCACTCCGGAACTACAGGCCGCGGAGATCGAATCGCTTCGCAAATGGCTGGACGTGGCCCAGCGCCTGGGTGCGTCCCACATGCGCGTGTTCGGGGGTGCCGTCCCCAAGGGCGCGACTGACGATCAGGCGGTCGCATGGGCCGTGGAAACGCTGAAGCGAGGCGCGGAAGAGGCCTCGAAAAAGGGCATCGTGCTCGGCGTGGAAGATGACGGCGGCATCACCACCGACGCGAAGCGTACCGTCGAGATCGTTACCAAGACGGATTCGCCCTGGGCCGCCATCAATCTCGACGTCGGCAACTTCCGCGACGACGCTTACAACCAGATCGCCCTGTGCGCCCCTTACGCCTCCAACGTCCATTTCAAGTCGGAGGTGCATTTAGGCGGCAAAGCAGAGCCCGCGGATTACAACCGCATTCTCGCCATCCTCGCCAAGCAGGGCTATCGCGGTTATCTGGCGCTTGAGTATGAGGCGAATAGCGATCCCATGAAGGCCGTGCCAGAGCTCGTCTCGAAGATGCGGGCCGCGGTGCAGTTGGCCAATTCGGCTTAACGCTGCATCAACACGAACGGTTCACTCCGTCCACAACGCCCGGTAGTTCTGCAGGTAGCGCTCAGGCTCCAAGGTCGACGAACTGCTTCGCAACGTGCGTTTGCTTCGCCGGCGGTCTAACACAAACTGCCGTCTCGAGTTCCCGCGGATCAGAAGCTGATCCGCAGTCCGAATCGAACGTGCCTCTCGTCGAAGTCGCGTCCCAGGTTCTGGGTCCCGGAAACTACCGAGTAACCCGCAAGATTCTTCACCGATCCGTCCGCATTCAGCACCAGGTTTGAGGCATTCGTTCCCGGCAAGCCGAAGTGCGGCGTATTCGAAGCGTTGAATGCCTCTGCGCGGAACTGAAGCCGGATTCGCTCCCTCACCGCGAACTCCCGGGCGATGCCAAGATCCAGCACCGCGGCCCCCGGACCCCGCATCGAGTTGAACCCCGCGTTCCCAAACCGCGCACCCGTCACCGGCCGGAACGCCAGCGGGTCGAAATAGGGCGAAGTGCCGCCGATGCCGCCCAGAATCGCCACGTTCGGCAGCACCTGGTCCGCGCGCTGCGAGTTCTGCCCCGGCATGTTCAGAGAAGATGCCGAAGCGGTCACCGAAAACGGCAGGCCGCTCATGAACGTGGTAAGCGCGTTCATCTTCCACCCGCCCAGCACCGCCGACCCGAACCTGTTCTCAGACAACCACTGCTTCCCCTTCCCGAACGGAAGTTCCACCACCCCGGAGATCGCCAGGTTCTGCGTCCGGTCAAAGTTCTGCACAGTGCGGTTCAGATAGAAGTACGGCAGTGCGTTCACACGCGGGCTGGCGTCGTCGTTCGCTGAGATTCCAATCGCCTTTGACCACGTGTAAGAAGCAGAAACCTGCACTCCCTGGGCAAAGCGCCGCTCCAGCTTCGATTGCAGCGCGTTGTACTGATTCGTTCCCAACGGCTGATATTGCGTAGTCACCGCGGTGCGCCCGTACATCTGCTTCAACGGCTGACCTGCCGATCCCGCGCCGGGAATCTGTCCCGCGTTAATATCCAGAGGTCCCAACTGATCCGTGGCCCGCGTAGCAACGTAAGCCGCCTGGGCAACGAAACCGTATCGCAGTTCTTTCTGAACAGTGAAGTTCCAGGACTGGATGTATCCCCGCTTGAACGAGTTCAGGTCCATGGTGGTCGTCTGAAACGCGCCCGGCATCAAGATGACGCCCGTACCGATGTTCGGCACCGGCGTTGCCGGAATACCCGCCTGCAAAGTCGTAAACCACTGGTAAGAGTTCGGCGGGTCATAAGTCGCAATCGTCAGGGTCGGATAGTTGTACTTGAAAGGCCGCGCCAGCGAATACGGATCGTTCGTGATTCCATAACCCGCGCGGACCACGAAGTTATGTGAAAACCGGTAAGCCACGCCTAACCTGGGGGAAAATTCCTTCTTACTCAGCCGTACATTACAGTTGGCCGGCACTAACCCCGTCCCGCAGATCTCCACGTTGTTCGTGTTCACGTTGTAGAGCCCGATGCCCTGATCGGCTCGCGTCACCATCGGAAAGTACTCCCAGCGCACGCCGTACGACAGCGTCAGCGCCGGAGTCACATTGAACCGGTCCCGGATATACAGGCCGTCCTGCCATGCCCGTGTCGTGATCACGTTGTTCGTGCCGGGCGCGTAAATCGTATTAATTCCGGTCTGGCTTGCCAGCCCCATGAGAAACGCCGCATAACTGTTGAACTGGTTCGCCGAGGGTCCCCCAAGCGTCGATGTCGGCCCGCCCGTAAAGATAAACCCGCCCATCCCGGCGCCGTAGCCGCCCTCCGCCTGCGTGTGATTCATCGCCAGTTGGGAGATGTCCACACCAAACCGGATATCGTGCGAATGCTTCGTCCAGTTCAGGTTCGCCACATAGTTCGTAGCCGGGTCGCTCCGGGAGTAAGGCAGAAAAGAGCCCGGCGTGCCAATATCGTCGTAACTCGAAATCGCGAATCGTGGCAAGCCCCCCTGATACTTCGCCGGTCCATTGGTGCCGGGGATGCCGAGATCTAACCCGCGCTTCTTATCCAGCCCTGGCGTGTCGATATTGGTGCCCATCCGTGCCCAGCCCACGTAAGCGTCCAGAATCATCCGGGGATTCAAAACATATGTTCCGGCAAACGTCGTCGTAAAGGTGTTCCCGTATCCGTGCCCAGGGTTTCCTCCCGCGCTGGCCACCTGCGGACCACCCAGGTCGCCGAAGATCGGATCGTTCTGCATGTTGTAGTTCAAAAAGCCGAAGCGAACGAAAGTAGTGAGCCTCGGCAGCGGGTTGTAACTCACCTTCGCATCCAGCCGCTTCCTGTCGAAGATATAACTCCCGGTCACATAGTAGTTATTCGAAAGCAGGTTCGGCAGATTGGGCAGAGGCGTCATGCCCGCCAGCTTTAACGCAATAGGGTCCATGCGGTTCGCAGGTACAATCTGGTTCGCGAACGGAATACGATTCGCCCCGCTCGCATCGCCAGTCATCGGATCGTAGATCGGATTGTTCTGGCCCTGCATGTTGCCGCTCTTGATTGCCGCGTTCGGCACGGTAGCGAAATAGGCGGCCGCTTCCCGGTCGTCCGTCCCTTCATAGCTGGCAAAGTAGAACAGCTTGTTCTTCACAATCGGGCCGCCCACGGCCCCCCCGAACTCATTGATCACCAGCTTCGGCTTCACCTGGCCTTTCGGAAGGAAAAAAGGCGCGGCATTCAGATGCTGGTTGTTATGGTATTCAAATGCTGAGCCGTGGATATCGTTCGTCCCGCTTTTGGTGATCACGGTCACCGCTGCCCCGCCCGCCATTCCGGTCTCCGCGTCGTAGCTGTTGGTCACTACGTTGACCGTCTCGATCGCTTCAAGCGTCGGCACATACGCGGATTCGTGAGGCAGCCACACGTTGATCGATTGCGCGCCATCGATCTTCGTATTGTTGATATTGAAGCTTGCGCCATTCACGTTGAAAACCAGGGCCTTCGATGGATTTGACGGAGTGGAGTTATAGCTCGACTGGATAGCTCCGAAACCGGGGATAGTCACGAACAGATTCTGATAATTCCTGCCCACTGCCATCGGCAGATTGGCCAGTTCGGTGGTGCCCAACTCCGCCCGCACATCCGCCCGGTCGGTTTGCAGCAGCGCCGTCGCGGCACTCACCATCACGGATTCGTTCACGGCCCCCACCCGGAGACTCACATCCAGGCGCTGAATATCGCTCGCATTGATGACAATGCCGGTCTCGGTCGCCGTCGCAAACCCCGGCTTGCCGATCTTCAGGTTGTACTTGCCCGGCGAAACCGTCGCAAAGTCGAAGCCGCCATTCTCGTTGCTGGTCGTCTCGCGGGATTGCGACGTATCCAGATTCGTCAACTCCACCGTGGCGCCGGAAACCACCGCGCCACTCGCATCCTTCACATTGCCCACCAGAGAGCCGTAGAGAACCTGCGCCTGGATTTCATTGAATGCTCCCGAGATCGAGAGCATGAAAATGCTCAGGAGGATTGCCTTCCACTGTCTTCGCGTCATTGTTGTCCCCGGTCAAAAGCTTGACTGTCCACCAAGGCTTTGGTGTACATTATTCGCAGCAATGAAGTTGAAAAACAAGAGCGTAAGCCGTGAATTGAATAGAAGAAATTTCCTGGCGCTCACTGCGGGGTTCACAATATCGCAGTTGCAACCGCTTTTGGGACAGAATTTGGGACAGCCGCCTGCCGGCCGCCCGTTCCTCGAGCGAGCCGGAGCCAGGCACGCGGGAAAGGTGCTGGCGGCCATTCAGCCTCACTCGGACGATGTGGCCCTGTTATCTGCGGGCACCGTCGCCAAGCTGATCAAGGAGGGCTACACCGGCTACATGATCCGCGCCACCAACGACGATATGGGAGACGACATCGGCGAACCCGGAACCGTGGGCGAGAACGTCCTGCGGAATGAAAAAGAAGTCAGCGAACAGGCGCGCGCCCTCGGCCTGAAGCGCGACTTCGCGTTGAACTATTCGAATCACCGGATGAGCGACATCTCCCGCAACGAACTCATCTGCCGCCTTATCTTCCTCTTCCGCTTCCTCAAGATCGACACGGTATTCTGCTACGACCCCTGGGGCCACGACGAAGAGAATCCAGACCATTACGTGCTTGGCCACTGTGTGGAAGCAGCCTCCTGGATGGCCGGCCGTGAGCACGACTACCCGGAGCAGATTGCGGCCGGCTTTGCCGCCCATGCCGTAACCGACAAATACTATTACGCGCGCCATCCCGATATCACCCGCGTCGTGGATATCTCCGGCACTGTGGACGCCAAGATCGAAGCAAACGTCTGTAATGTGGCCAAAGGCCCCGGCGGCCACCACGGCTCGAAGCTGCGCGCGGAACTTGCGAAGCAAGGCCGGAAGCTTCCGTTGCTGGGCAACGATGACCGCGCCGCGGACCGCAATTACATCCGCGAGTTTGTTCTTGCCAAGGACCG
Source organism: Bryobacterales bacterium (assembly GCA_025462965.1). GTDB lineage: Bacteria > Acidobacteriota > Terriglobia > Bryobacterales > Bryobacteraceae > JALYXI01. The sequence goes on along the minus strand of JAOAPQ010000709.1, from coordinate 2,287 downwards.
CGAACTCGGCAAACAGTTCGGCGTCGAATATGCGGAAGCCTTCCATTACATTGGTCCCACAGCCGCCGCCATCGGCGGAACCCCCTCGGCCGTCGAAAGCTATATCAACAAGAACGCGGTCCCGCTTCGATGAGCGCTCGCGACGGGCTGCCGCGTGAGTTAGGTCTGCTCGACGCCATCTTCATCGTCATCGGAATCGTCATCGGCTCCGGCATCTTCCTGCTGCCAAACCTGATTGCGCGAAGTATTCCCTCCGCCGCGGCCATCATTGCCGTCTGGTTCGGCGCGGGCGTGCTTTCGTTCTTCGGCGCTCTCGCATACGCCGAACTCGGAGCGATGCTGCCCGCCACCGGAGGCCAGTACGTCTTCCTCCGCGAAGCCTACGGACCCTTGTGCGCCTTCCTCTGCGGCTGGGTCTTCGTGCTTGCCGCCGCGCCAGGGGGCATCGCGTTCCTCGCCGTCGGCTTTTCCATCTACCTCGACCGCTTCATCCCCCTCACGCCGCTGCTGCGTACCGCGGTCTCGGTCGCGCTGGTCGCTGTCCTCTCCGTTATCAACTACGTCGGCGTCACGGAGGGGGCCTGGGTCCAGCGCATCTTCACCACCGCCAAAATCGCAGGGCTCCTGCTGGTCATCGGCGCTGCGTTCGCCACCCACATCGCACCCGTTCCGGCTGACCATTCAACCCCGCCTGCGCTCGAATACACCGGCTTCGGCATCGCCCTCGCCGCCTGCCTTATGGCCTACAACGGCTGGAGCTACGTCAGTTTCGTCGCAGGCGAGGTCAAAAATCCCGCCCGCAATCTGCCCCGTTCCCTCGCCCTCGGCATGGCCATCGTCATGGTCCTTTACATCTCCGCCAACCTGGCCTACTTCCGCGTCATGACCGTATCCGAAATCGCCGCCTCTCAACGCGTGGGCGCGGATGTCGCCGCTCGCGTCCTGGGTCCCGCCGGGGAGCGGGTGCTCTCCGCCATCGTCCTGCTATCAGTCATGGGTGCCATCAACGGCTGCATCCTCACCGCGGCTCGCATCCCCTTCGCACAGGCCAGAGACGGCCTGTTCTTCGCGCGGTTCGGCACCGTGCACCGACGCTTTCGAACCCCCGGCTTCGCCATCGCCGCACAGGCCGTCTGGACCACGGTTCTCATCGTCACCGGCTCCTACGAAACGCTGTCCTCCTACACCATCCTGTCCGCGTGGTTCTTCTACACGCTCTCCGTCGGCGCAGTTTCCATCCTTCGTCGCAAGCGGCCCGATGCACCGCGGCCCTACCGCATGTGGGGCTACCCCGCATCGGTATATCTCTTCCTGGCCGTCTCGGTCTGGTTCATGGCAGATGCCACCATCAACCAGCCGAAGCCATCTATCCTGGCCTTTGTCATCGCGGCCGCGGGCATTCCCTTTTACTTCGTCTGGCGCAAACTACACCAGGTCACGCCTGCTGAGCCTGAACCTCTCGCAGTTCCTTTTCATTAGCCGGCGAGTACTCCATAAGAGCGTCGAAGTTCATTGCAACTCCCAGCCCCGGCCGCGACGGAATCGGCAGCATGCCTTCTCCATCCAACTGCCACCCGCAGGAGGCCACCTCATCGATGAATGGCGATCCCGTAAGGTACTCCACCAGATCTGTGTCCGGAAACGCCGAAGCGATCTGCAGGTCCGACGCCAACCCCACGGCCGTGTTCCAGCCATGCGGAATAAAGCGCGTGCCCCGTTCCCTCGCCATCCAGGCAATACGCCGCTGCTCGCTTAACCCGCCCACCTTGGTCACATCCGGCTGCACAATATCGAACGCGCCCCGGTCCAGCCAGGGCTGAAAGCTCTGCCGCCGCGTCAGCACCTCGCCGCCCGCTATCGGCACCAGGGCCGCCCGGCGAAGCGCAACAAAATCCTCCAGCGCATCCGGGTGCAGCGGCTCCTCGAACCACGTCACGTCATAGTGCGACAGCATCTCCGCCGTGCGCAGCGCCCACTTATAACCCTGCGGCCAGAACGCATCGCTCGCCCCCGCATCCACCATCAGCAGCGCATCCGACCCAATCGCCGTTCGTGCCGCCGCCACAATCGCCTCATCGGTCTTCCCGGATTTCCGCCCAAACGGTCCCCACCCGATCTTGAATGCCCGGAACCCTTGCTGGTGAAGCGGCAGCAGCGTCTCCGTAAAGCGGCTTGCCTGTCACGCGATCAAAGCTGAACATGATGCCCATTTTGGTGATCTGTGCGACGGCGGGTACCTTTCGGCCGCCCTGCAACGCATCAAACAAGATCGGCGCCGCTGCGGGAT
>JAOAPQ010000695.1 GCA_025462965.1 Bryobacterales bacterium | reverse complement strand
AAGGTGGTTTCTGCAGCGGAGTCAAACAAGTTTCTCTCCGTCGATTAACAGGTACAGCTTGTGATTATTGACAAGGGAAAGTTGTTAGTTGGCATCATCAAACATGTTTGACAAGTCCGGAAATCTTGCCCTAAAATCCAATCATCTTAGGAAACACTGTTTTCGCTTTACCAAGTGGAACGGGCTGGCGCGCAGCCTGTGTAGCTGCGGCAACAGTGCTGTTGTGAAACGAAACAGTTACCGGCCCCGTCTTGCCGCGCTATTTCGCTCCGGTGCGCGGGCTAATCAGGGCTGATCGATCGAGCTGCATACATCTTGCGCCTCGAAGGTGGAGCCAATTACCGGATATTGCCGTCCCTGCACTCACGCTGAGCCCATGGGCGCCATCCATCCGGATTTCAGATAAAAAAGGACAGGAGATTCTCGAATGAAGGGCCTGCATTGCATACGTGTTCTGGTTCTGAGTGCAGCCTTGGTTGGGCCCGCTTTTGGTCAAGTGGCGTCGTCGACCACCCTGGTGGGCACGGTAACCGACAGCTCGGGAGCGGTAGTCCCCGGAGCGAATGTGATCGCTGTTCAGGACGCCACCAAAGTCGCTTTTAAAGGCAAGACGAGCAGCACCGGCAATTACACGCTGCCGTATGTCGCAGTGGGCACGTACGCCATTACGGTGGAGGCTGCCAGCTTCGGGAAATCCGTGCACACAAACGTGGTGGTGGAGATCAATCAGACGGTGCGGAGCGATTTCGCGCTCACCTTAGGAACGTTGGCAAGTGAAGTCACCGTTTCGAGTGCCCCGCCCCCGATTGCGACGGATGATGCGGCGCTGGTTCAAACCACGTCGACGGTGGCCATTGCTTCACTTCCGGTAGCCGGCCACGATACCTTGAAACTGGCTCTCACCGCGGCCGGCGTCCAGCAATCGGGCGACGTTACGGTTGGCGACCCGCCGGGTGAATCGTTTGCAGGCCCGGGCGTGCGGGGTGAGCAGAACGATGTCACGCTGGACGGCGTAACCATCATGAACACCCTGCACACCACAGTGAACTTCCCCATCTCTCCGGATGCCGTGCAGGAGGTGAGCGTACAGACGGGCACTTACTCCGCGCAGTACGGCAGCTATTTGGGCGTGCACATCAACGCGGTGTCAAAGACGGGTGGCAATGCGCTTCATGGCGTGCTGCACGAATCCGTCCGCAACGATCTTTTCAATGCTCACAGCCGCTTCGATCAGCCAGGTACACCCAAGAACCCCCTGCGCCAGAATCAGTTCGGCGGCGAGATTGATGGTCCTGTCGTCATCCCCAAGTTCTACAACGGCAAGAATAAGACATTTTTCATGTTCGATTACCAGGGACGCCGGCAGTACTCAAAGAGCACGGGGATTTACACCGTGATGACTCAGGCGGAGCGGCAGGGGGATTTCAGCGCTTTGCTCACTGCTCCCAAGCCGGTCAAACTGTCGGATCCGGTGAACCCAGGGTGCATTTCCAATAACATCATTGCGCCTCAGTGTATCGATCCTCATGCCAAAGAGTTGTTGAACTTCATGGCGCCCTTGCCAAATCTGCCCGGGCTCACGCAGAACCTGAGCCAGGCACTCACCAGCGGCAACAACTGGGATCAATACGTGACACGCGTGGATGAAAATCTCAATGACAAGGCGCGCTTGTACTTTCGTTACGCTTACCAGAATGCAAATCCTTTTACGGGTGCGGTATTTGCCCCTGATTCCGTCTATACTCCCAGTCACCAGAATAATTTCGTAATTGGTTACACTCACGTTCTCACCGCGAACTTAGTCAATCAATTACAGGTTGGCCGTAACCAGGTGTCGCTCAACAGCGCGAACGGATATTTTGTGAACCCTTCCCTGGTAAGTCAGCTCAGTGTTCTCACCATTCCCGGTTATGCGAATCCCGCGGGCAATCCGGGTGATCCATCGGTCACTATCAGCAACTACACCGGCCTGGGAAGCACCGCGCGCAACTCACTCCAAACGGATGAAGTCTGGACGGGTACCGATTCCGTGAGCTGGAGCCGGGGAGCGCACAATGTGATCGCCGGCGCCGATCTTTCGCGGGTGTATACCACGCGCTTCGCCGCGAATAATCCGCGCGGGAGTTTCGCTTTCAACGGGACCATGACAGGTGACGCGGCAGCAGATTTTATGCGCGGCCTGGCGGTGAGCGATACCACTCCCACGGTGCAATTGGGGTCTGCGGGTTTGCAGTGGCGCGACGATTTCTTCGCCTTAGACAAGTGGAATGCCACGCGAAATCTCACGCTCAACATCGGATTGCGATATGAGTTACCAACGGTGCCCGTCAGCCCCGGCGGAATCGCGAATGTACTCAACGCGCAGGGAACGGCGCTGATCCCCAGCACCACCACGCCGAATTACAAATTCACTCTGCCCAACCATAACCAGTGGGCGCCCCGCTTCGGCTTTGCCTACCGCCTGGGTGCGAATTGGGTCGTGAGAGGCGGGTTCGGCATCTATTACAGCCCGGACACCACCAATACGATCACGATTCTTTCGCTGAACCCGCCCTTTGGCTCCAACTTTACTTACAATACGTCGAGAGCCAACCCGGTGATCACGCTGAGCAATCCGAACCCGGTATCGGCCCTGGGTAGGGCCAGCGCCACTCCCGATATCGTTACCATCGGCCCCTACTTTCCCTCCGGCACCATGAACCAATGGAGCTTCGACGTGGAGCGTGGACTCTGGAAGGACGCGGCCATTGATGTTCAGTACCTGGGCAATCACACCTATCACCTGGATACCAGCTGGCAGGAGAATGCGCCGCTGCCTGGGCCGGGACCCATCCAGTCGCGCCGCCCCAACCAGAACTTCGGGAACATCCGCAAAATCGAAAACCAGGAATATTCGAATTACGATGGTTTGAACGTGGTGTTCACCCAGCGCATGCGGAAGGGCTTGCTGATGCAGTGGAATTATACGTGGTCGCATAGCCTCGATCAGGGCGCCTATTCCACTGGTGGCGGGCAGATCGTGAACTCCTATAACTGGAGGTCCGACTACGGCAACTCCAGCGATGATATCCGGCATCGCGTGGTGGGATCCTTCGTGTGGCAGATGCCCTTCTTCCTCAGTTCCACGCATTCATTGCTGCGAACGGTGGCGGGCGGCTGGGCGCTGAGCGGCATCGCAACCGCACAAACCGGCAATCCGGTCAACGTCACCATCACGCAGGACCAGGCGAATACGGGACAGGCTGGTCAACGCCCGGACCAGGTTGGTCCCATCCACGCTTCGGACTGCGGCAAGGTGCTCGTGGCGTGCGTGAACAGCAATGCCTTCGCACTGCCCGCACTTTACACGTACGGAAACGCCTCGCGCAATCCTTTTTATGGTCCCGGGTTGGTCAACCTGGATTCTTCCCTCGCGAAGAGCTTCCGGCTGCACGAACGCTACGCGCTCCAGCTTCGCGTGGATGTTTACAACACGTTTAACCACGTCAACTGGGGACCGCCGAACGGCGTTTGGTCCTCGCCGACTTTCGGCAACATCACGACGGCCGGCCCCATGCGGGCGCTGGAGTTCACGGGCCGGCTGGTTTTTTAATTGCCCACAGGATCATCTCAATGCCTCAGAATGCAACGGATTCCAAACGGCCACAGATCGCGGTACTGGCCAACACGTACAAGTTTCACCTTCACACACAGCACATCATCGATCGGATCTTGGATGGATACGGCTTTGGCGGGGTGTTTCGCCACTCTCCGCTCCAAGTGGTCTCGATCTTTGTGGAGCAGAGAGGTGAGGGCGATCTGGTCCCCGAGCGGGCGAAACGATATCCCGCTATGAAAGTCTGCTCCAGCGTCGCCGAAGCACTCACGCGCGGCACGGGCAAACTGGCGGTGGATGGCGTGGTTTATATCGGTGAGCAGGGCGATTACCCGCGCAACGAAAAAGGACAAACGGAGTACCCGCGCTACCAGTTCTTCCAGAAAACTGTGGAGGTGTTCAAAGCCAGCGGGCGAACCGTTCCCTATTTCAACGATAAGCACCTTTCCTGGAAATGGGAGTGGGCAAAGGAAATGTACGACACGTCGAGGCAGATGGGATTTCCTCTCATGGCCGGATCCAGCTTGCCCGTAACCTGGCGCATGCCGCAAGTGGAGATGCCGTCCGGTGCTTCGGTCCAGGAAGCCATTTGCATCGCCTTCGGTGGTGTGGACAGTTATGATGTCCACGCATTGGAAACGGTTCAGTGCATGGTGGAGCGGCGCAACGGCGGCGAGTCGGGCGTCGAGTGGCTGCAGGCCTACCGCGGCGACAACTTCTGGAAGGCACACGAGCAGGGGGTTTGGTCTAACGCGCTATTCAAAGCGGCGCTATGCCGGAGCGAGACGCTCAAATCTGCCCGCGAGGATTTCACAAGCGTGTTCCCGACAGTTCCGCAAATGAAGTCGCTGGTTCGGGATCCGGTTGCTTATCAGTACATGCATAAGGATGGGCTGCGATGCACCATCATGCTACTGAACGGGTTAGTGCAGGACTTCACCTTCGCGGCGCAGCTCAAAGGACAGCCGAAGCCGTTCTCCACGATGATGTACTTATCCAAGGTTGCGGAGGCGGCAACCATCGAAAGTTATTTCAATCCGCTGGTCCACTTTATCGAACAGTTTATGCAGACGGGCAAGGAGCCGTACCCGGTAGAGCGGGCGCTGCTGTGTACCGGGCTCACATGCGCCGGCGTTGACAGCCTTTTCCAGGGGCAGCAACGCCTGCGAACACCGCAGCTGGCGATTTCGTATCAACCTGGAAAATCGAGTTTGAGGACTACGTAAAACAAAATGCTGACTCGCCGCCGTGTTCTCGGCTATTCCGCTCTGGCGCCTGCCGTGCTGGCCCAGAACCGCTTTTTCACATCCCCCGCGCAGAGCCAGGCGGCGCTACGTCTGGCCGTCATCGGGAACTCCTATGTGTACGGGTCCAATCTGCAGATCATGGCCGACCGGTTCCTCGTGGGATATCCGCATGAAGGAGATTGGCATGTACCCAATGTCAAGATTGTCTCGCTGTACGTGGAACCGAAGCCGGGCGCCGCACACCGGACGGCGGCCGACCTGAGCGCGGGACGCGCGAAGGAGTTCGGCATCCGGCAGTGCCGCAATATTCCGGATGCGCTCCGATGCGGCGGTGATCAACTCGCGGTGGACGCGGTGCTCTCAGTCGTCGAGCAAGGCGACTACCCGCGTAACCATAAAGGTCAGATCCTCTATCCGCGCTACGATTTCTTCGAGCAATGCAGCCAGGTGTTTGCGGAAGACAAGCGCGCCGTGCCGTACTTCAATCACGATAGTCTCTCGTTCAGTTTTCACCGGGCGAAAAGTATGGTGGACGCTTCGGAACGGCTTAAGTTTCCGCTGATGGCAGGCTCGTCGCTGCCTTTTACCTGGCGCCTTCCCGAAACAGACATCCCGTTAGGCGCGCGAATCCAGGAAGCGATCATGGTATGCCCGTTCGATGGCATGGAGTTCGACGCGCTGGAAGCCATGCAATGCATGCTGGAGCGGCGCAGGGGCGGTGAAACGGGTGTGAAAGCGGTGCAATTGCTGGAAGGTGACGACGTTTGGTCCGCGGCTGAATCGGGCCGCTGGTCGAAGGCCGTGTTGAGCTCGGCAATGTCCAGAAGCGACGCACCGCTCGGCCTGACCTTGCTCGATGGCCGTATGCAGGATATGGCAACGTCCGGTGTGCTGCCCCAACTGGTGAAGGACCCGGCCGCTTACTGCATCGAATATATCGACGGAACGCGCGCGACACTTTTGAAGCTCGATGGCGCCGACCGGAACTTCACGTTTTCTGCGAGCGTGCCGGAACACGGATTCATTGCGACGCAGTTCTTCCGTGCGCCCGTTCCGAATGTGAATTATTCGGCGCAACTGACCGCTAAGATCGAGCAGATGTTTTTTACGGGCGCTGCATCGTATCCAGTACGCCGCACGCTACTCACGACCGGGATTCTGGAAGCGGCCGTGAATTCGAGAAATCGCTTCAACCAGCGCGTGGAAACTCCACAGCTTGCAGTCAAATATCAACCGCCGTCGGAATCCCAGTATGCCCGCACGTAAGCTCTTCGCTCTCCTTGCCTGCACCGCGGTTCTCACGGCTCAGACCAATCCTCTCTGGCACGGGCAGAAGACGAAGAACTACCTGCCCGAGATGACCTGGCCGGAGGTTCAGGATCTGCTCACCCGGACAGACATGGTGATTCTTCCCCTGACCGCTCTCGAGCAGCATGGGCCGCAGCTGCCGATCGGCACGGATTTCTTCACGGCCGCGGAAGAAGCCAAGCTCATTGCGCAAAGGACGGATGTTCTGGTGGCGCCGATTTTGTTCCCGGGTATCTCGCCTTATCATATGGAGTTCCCCGGGACCATCACGATGTCTTCCGACACTGTTCAGCGCGTTTACTTTGAGGCCGCTCAGAGTCTGATCGCTCATGGATTCCGCCGCTTTCTGCTACTCAACGGTCATGTGGGCAACACGTCTGTTTCGCGCTATATTATCGATCGCATCAATCAGGAGACTCCGGCCGTGGCGGTCGAGCTGGCGGATGCGGCCGCTCCCTATTTACCGAAATCCTCCACCAGGGAAACGCAGTTCGACCGGCATGCCGGAGTAGGAGAAACCTCGGGCGGGCTTTACCTGTTTCCCACGTTGGTGGATATGTCGAAGGCCGGCCCCAACAGCCTGGAGTTGCCCGAACACCTTCGCAAAATGATGCCGGATGTGATTGCGCATGACCCTACGGCCACCACTGTTTTCCTGGCAGAGGGCTTAAAGCCGAAGGCGACGGGGAAGCACACCTCCACGCGAGAGATGACCTCCACCGGCGTTTGGAGCGAGCGCAACACCAACGAGGCTACGGCCGCCCAGGGCCGCACTCAAGCGGAGAATTTCGTAACAGCTGCCGTCCAGTTTATGGAGCGGTGGAAGTTGGCGCGGCCCCTGCAGCCGCTGGCAGAGCGGCAGGCAAGAACCGTCCAGAAGTAATCGGCGCGAAGCTTACCGCGTCCCGCCCGCAAGTTTGACCACAGTCGGGTACTGATTCTTCTCCACGTTATCCACCAGCCTCATCCGATCGCTGACGCCTTCGGAAAGCCGTCCATAGAGTTCCTTTTGCCCTTCAGTAGGGGGTGTAAGCGGCGGAGCATGCGCAAAGTGCAGGCTGAATCGCTTGCCGAGCTGGTGAGAATAGACGAGACGCTCAGAAAAGAGGCGTGTTTTTGACGAGACTCGCTTCTACACCACTGCGAGCCGCCGCCGGGCTCTCTAACCTCGTTAGTGATTGAGTTTGCAACAACGGCCGATTACCCATTGGCCGCCGCGCGTGGTAACTGCGTAACAGCGACGATCGCGGGTTCTCACCTGTGGCTTGGGCGCCCTTGGGCAAGACCGTCACTTTTGCGATTTTGGGATCGGTGATTTCGCGTCGACTGCAGATTGGAGCTGGATTTCCGCGGGTTCTCGCGTGTCTTTTCGCTCTGATCGCAGTATGCTGATGTATTGCTCTCCTAATTGCCCTCATGTGTGGGGTTGACTCGCGAACAGCCTGCCTGGCAACCGGTCCCGGCGGGGCCGACACAGCGGCGATCATCGCTGTGTCCAGTAATGTCAATGTGCCTTTCGGATGGCCATGCAGATGCTGCGCTTCGTCGCCATTTTCATTATTGGGCCTGCTATGGTACGCGTGGCTCACGACGTACAGAAGACCTGATCGCAGGGTATTCGCACCGCGTCTCCCGATCAACCCGAACCAGAAAGGTGGTCCAAATGCACTTCTCTCTATTTTTGGCTGGTGTACTTTTTTGCAATTCCATCCCGCACCTGACTTCCGGATTGTGCGGGGTTCCATTTCCCACGCCCTTTGCCAAGCCGAGGGGCGTCGGCGACTCCACTCCTCTGATCAATCTCGTTTGGGGATTCGTGAACTTCAGTGCCGGCCTGTACCTGCTATCCCGTCATCCGGTTGCGCTCAAATTCGACGCGAGCTTAGTCCTACTTCTCGTCGGCGGGCTCGTAATGGGCATCTATCTGTCTCTCCATTTCGGCAAAGTCCAGCGCAACAAGCGCTCGAACTTAATCTCTGCATCGACAACAGGAATGAGCGACCCGACAGAACCAAAGCGGCTCTAGCAGCCGAGGTGAAAGGGCGATTTCGCGCTACGCTAGAGATCACTTGAGCTTTCGCCGACTAATCCTCCAGTTGCTCGATTTCCTGACGAGCGTCGTCGAGGCGAACCAAAGGCGTCCAGAGACGCGCCGGAGCGAGAATTCTCACGCGACCCCGCCAGCCTTGGGGTTCCCGATGCGTTGAAAGCCACAATGAGAGTCTCTCGAATATCACGGCCAGCGTCGGCTATGCTTCCGCGCTTCTTGTAGCTCAGGATTCAAAAAAAAATAGATGGCTGGAATCCCGGGCGAACTTGCTGGCGCGGGAGAGCGACATCATCGGCAAGGTAAACAGCCCCGCGCCGGAACGAATGTTCACGATCACGCCGCCTTTGCTTTTTCGGAAATGCGCCAGAATGGCTCGGGTGACATTCACAAAGCCGAACCCGTTGACGTCGAACTGCTGCTGGACCTTTCCCTCTAGGAATGGCCTCGAACAAGCCGCATTGGCCCTAGCCTGCGTTCTTGATCAGCACATCGATCTTTCCGAAGCGTGCGATCCCGGCCGAAATCGCTTCGCTGATGTTGGCTTGGTCCTGAATATCCACACGGGTCACCGGCACGCCATCGATTTTCGAGAGGTTCTGTTCTCCTTCCGTCCGGCGCATCGTCAGACAGTGGGCACCGTGCCACCGTCGATGACATATTCCGTGCCAGTGATCGAGGCGGCTCGCGGCGAGGCGAGGAATGCAATGAGATCCGCTACTTCCCTCGGCTGGGCAGGGCGTCCGATCGGGATACCGCCGAGCGAGTCCATCAATATCTTGCGGCCACCATCGTAATCCGTGCCCTCATGCGCCGCCAGCTCGTTGATTAACCCCACGGCAGCTTCGGTCTCGACAAAGCCCGGAGATACCCGGACGACACGAACGCCCTTCGGGCTTACTTCCTTGGACAGAGCCTTGCTGTAATTCGCGAGCGCGGCCTTCGCCGCAGCATAAGCAGTAGTGGCTTCGGGCAATGGCATCACGCGCTGAATCGAGGTGACATGAATGATTATGCCGGAACGTTGGTCGAGCATCACCGGCAGGAGTGCACGGTCCAGCCGGACAGCAGGGAACAGATTCAGGTCGAGTGCACGATGCCACTCCTGATCATCGAGCACGACGAATCCACCCGCGGGCGCCGACGACCCGCCGACGACGTGGACAAGAATGTCGATTCCGCCGAGCCGCTTCAGAACGGCATCAGCGATCGCCGCGCAACCTTCGGCGGTAGTGATATCTGCCGCCAGGAACAAATTCGTATCGCTTAGATCCGCGGGCTGCGTGCGAGCAGTGGCTAAAACCCTCGCACCGCCGTCGCGCAACCGCGCGACCACTGCCTGGCCGATCCCTTTGGTGCCACCCGTTACCAGAACGCGTTTGCCGTCAAACTCGTGAAGATCAATCTTGAGTTCATGCGCAGGCATTGACGTCACCTAAAACCATGAAACTACAGCAACGGCGAATACTTCATGCCCAAATCTACACGTTGATTGCCTGTTTCTGCAAATTGCGGGAGAATCTGTCGTACCCAGGGCTCTTGGCGTCTACACTTTTAGCAGGAGAGATCATGACAAGAGTCGATCCGTCCCTGGAGACGAACCAGCGCAGGATAAAAGCATTGCTAATCGAGTTGACGACGGGAGAGGGGCTGCGCCCTACGAGTGTGGATGGAGTGAAATTGGCCCGCGCCGACCGAAACGTTCCACGCACGCCAGTTCTGTATGAGCCAAGCATTTACATCGTAGCGAGCGGCCGCAAGAAGGGCTATATCGGGGATCGACGTGTCGTTTATGACGATAACAATTATCTTGTCCTTTCGGTTCCGCTTCCGTTCGAGTGCGAGACGGAGGTGGGGGAAGGGGAGCCACTGCTGGGGGTGTCGGTCAGGATGGAAATGAGCCTCATCAGCGAACTGGCAACCAAGATGGATGTGAGAAGGCAGGAGGCGGCGGACGCAGACGGCTGCATTCGCGCGACGCGCTTGGATGCGCGCATGAGCGATGCGATCGTGCGGCTTCTGGAATGCTTGCGCTCTCCGGTGGATGCAGCGGTGCTGGGTCCAGGGATCGTGCGCGAAATCACCTACCACGGGTTATGCGGGCCACAAGGTAGCGCGCTGTTTGCAATGCTCGCTCGAAATGGCCCGTTGGCCCAGATTCACGCGGTGCTTCACCGGATGCATACCAGATACACCGAGCCGCTAAATGTGACGCGCATGGCGGAGGAGATTGGAATGAGCGTCTCTGCATTTCATCATAATTTCAAGGCGGTCACGGCCAACTCTCCGTTGCAATATCTGAAATCGGTTCGGCTTCACAAGGCGCGACTGCTGATTATGCATCATGGGCTTGGCGCAGCGCTTGCAGCAGACCGAGTGGGCTATGAGAGCGCGTCACAATTCAGCAGGGAGTTCAAGCGATTTTTCGGCAATCGTCCGATGGAGGAGTCGAAGCGTATTCGCGAGAGTATTGGCATCACTTCGCCAACGGGCGCGCGTGCGGAGCCAATGTGACGCACGGGAATGTTGCGGATTACAGGGTTAGGCAAGCATCTTGCCGGTTCCGCTATTGATAGATTGGCCGATTCAGAGTTTCATGAGAGAGGAGGCATTGAAGCAATAGGCATGACCATGAAAAAACAAAAACTCGGGTCGCAGGGCGCAATTGTTTCGCGCATGGGACTCGGTTGTATGGGGATGAGCGAGTTCTATGGCGAGCGGAATGACGAGGAATCAGCCGCCACGATCCTGCGAGCCCTGGACCTGGGAATCAACTTTCTGGACACGGCGGACACTTATGGCATTGGCGATAACGAAGAGCTGCTCGGTAAAACGATCCACCGCAGGAGGGATGAAGTCTTCCTTGCAACGAAATTTGCAAATATCCGCAAGAAGGATGATCCGACGTATCGGGTGATCAGCGGCAAGCCGGAGTACGTGAAGTCGGCGTGCGATGCTTCTCTCAAGAGGTTGGGTGTGGATCACATCGATCTCTATTACCAGCATCGGGTGGACCCTCGGACTCTGATCGAAGAAACGGTCGGCGCAATGGCGGAGCTTGTGAAGGCGGGCAAAGTGAAGTACCTCGGGCTTTCCGAAGCGTCGCCGTCCACCATCCGGCGAGCGCACAAAGTGCATCCGATCACCGCGCTGCAGACGGAATATTCGCTGTGGGAACGCCATGTGGAAGCGGAAATCCTACCCACCGTTCGTGAGCTCGGAATCGGATTCGTACCGTATAGCCCGCTGGGACGAGGGTTCCTGACCGGAGCGATCAAGCCAAGCGAGCTCCGCGCCAACGATTTCCGGTCGCAGGCATATCCGCGGGCCGCGGGCGACGCCTTTGACAAGAACCAGGTGCTGGTGGAACACGTGGGTGTGATCGCGACCCGCGGAGGCGTGAAAGCCGGGCAACTGGCGCTCGCGTGGGTGCTGGCGAAGGGCGCCGACATCGTTCCGATTCCGGGAACGAAGCGCAGGACCTATCTCGAAGAGAATGCGGCTGCCGCGGAGATTACGCTGACACCATCTGAGGTGTCGGAATTAGAGGCCGCTGTTCCGATAGATGAAGTTGCGGGAGACCGATATGCTGCAGCCGCTCTGCACGCGATTGACCGCTGACCAGCCGGTTCTGCTTTCAGTATTCGAGAACGGTGCTCTGTTGCTGCCGGAGCATGGCCAGTTCAGCCTGCACCCTCTCCCAGGCCTTCGGATTGTTCTTCGTGCTGATAGGCGCGGTCGGGTCCGAATAGTAGGCCAGCAGGTTCTCCCGTAAGCCGGCCGGAATTGGCAGTCCGGGTCGGGACGTGATCTTTTGCAGCAACTCAGCATAGGTCTGATCGGCTAACTTATAAGCGCCGGGTTTGACTAAGTTACCGGTATCCAGATCGCGGTTGACCAATACCAGATCACGGGTGGGATTCGTCGAAAGTTGGTTAATGATACCTCGGAATATCTCAATGCTGTTATTAAGACTCTTGACGAACAACTCCTCGGTCTGCATTGTGGGCGGCTTGACCGCCAGTATCTTGAGAATCCCGATCTTAGGAACACACCTGATGACAATCCCGAGTAAGTGAGCCTCCAGCGTCGGCCCGTGATGATACTGATTCCAGTGCTGCGCATAATCCGTTTTAGAAATGGCCGCAAGAAGCTGCTGCAACTCCGGGTCCGGAGGATCCGGCGGTAGATGGCCGCGGACGTTGACGATGGTGGCCTTGGCGAACAGAGGTATGACGCGGCGGACCGAGGTGCGGTAGCTGGTAATGGCGGAGCGCGGCGGTCCGAGGACGTCCCGTACGGTGAGGCCATATGTTTCGTAAAAAGCGCGTTCCAAGAGCACTCTTGAGACATGGAAGCCGATGTAGTCGTGATACGCGTGCGGCGCATAGCGCCATCTGCCGATTTGAGCGACGTCGAAGCCAAACTCCGTGCGGACGTGCGCGGTCGGCTCATCCTCGTAAGTCACGACGGGTCCATACTTCCTGGCGAGATTCGGAAACGTGACGCCCGTTGCCGGATTGACTGCTTCCGAATGGCCGTACGAATCGCCCACGTAGTGGGATAACGCTCCTATGGCGAAGGCTAGTTCATTCGTGTCCTTGGCGTCATGGAGCAGTGCGCGCACGAAATCGCCGGTGCGAACGTAGTGCGTGAGGTTGCTGAAAAACTTCTTTCCGAACGGGTAATATCCCAGGTCCTGGATCAAAGAACCGCCGTATGCAAAGGCGTGCGCTTCCTCCAGTTCATCATCCGTGGCCGTGGGGTATTTTTGGAGGATCGACGGCCGTATGTGATCGTTCCAGACGAGATCGATCAACTCCAGATGGGTGAAAGTGGCGTAACCGGAGAGAGAGCGCGGCGCGAGCAGGGCGGCAATCATGAAGAGGCTGAGAATGCAGCGCACACCATCCAATGTAGCGGACAGGGCCGGGCGGGGCCGCTTCGGTTCTTCCTCCCGGCGCCTGTGCGACTGTTATTACCGACGCTCGCGGTCGGCCCTCGGGTGGTAGCCCGACCGTGCCCGCACCTGCAGCCGGCTTTGAGCACCACTCGCAACGTTTACTGTGATTTTGCGAAATCCGCGATTCGGATTCTGTTCCGGATAGTATGTGATCAGATACGAGTTCGCCAGGTCGTCCCCAATCGAGCGAAAGGCCGCCGACTGCTTCTGCCAGGTCTTCGCGAAATACGCGTGACCGCCCGTCCCTTTCGTGATTCGGTGAAATACGGCGTTTGATATCGGATCGCTTTCATTCGTGGAGATGACGTAAATCGGAATGCCTTCGTCTTCGGCCACCCTGCCAACGTCGTCCGGAGACAGAATGCTGGCGTCATCAGGTCCGTTCGAGAACACGATGACGGCCTTGCGCCCATGCACCCTGGCCGCGTCCCGGAGGGTCAGCAGTAAAGAGTTGTACAGTGCCGTGCGGTCGCCCGCAACAGCGCGCCGCATCTGGTGGATCGCCTGGTCGCGATTGTACGTCAGGCCGGCCAGGCGGAACAGATTGGCGCTGAAGGTGTAGACAGCCACGGAGTCCGACGGCTTCAGCCGCCGGATGAAATCCGCGATCGCGTCCTCGGCGTAGGCAAAGTTCGAATACATGCAATTACTGGTATCGAACAGGATGAAGACGTTGCTTTCGGCCGCCAGAGCCTCAGGTAGCGGAGCCTCTGCTTTCGGCGAGAATTCCGCAAACTTCACGATCTTTTGCGGGATCCCGTCTTCCAGCACGCGAATATCGTCCGGCTTCAAGCCCTTTATGAAATGCCCTTCGGTATCCGCGGCGGTGAAGCTGACCGTAACCATATCGACGTCGACGCGAAAGACCGGCTGTGTCTCCTGGGCCAAAAGGAACCACGCACCGAAAGCGGCGATCGCGATAGCGGCGATGAATGTTCTTGAGATTTGCATGGTGAATGAGGATGAGGCAAATTCCTTGGGCCGCAGGACGGCTGGCGGGACCAAAGCGTTGGAGTAGCCCTGGGGACGCCCTCTACATTCACCGAAGGTGCAAGAGACATACCAAAGTCTGAGAAATACAAAACTCGAGTAAGCCGGATTTAATCACGCCGGGCCGGCGTTAATTAACTGAAATTGGCGATTTTGCCTTGCAATATCAGAAGAGCCTAGCGAGGCCGGGAGTCGGCGTGTCGACAGAAGATGTCGTTCCGGACACCTATTGTCGGCATGTAGAGGACTGACCCTCGACCGGCAATCAGAGCCCTCTATTTCTCGACTGCTGCTGTTCGATCTACAGACTGCTGCTGTTCGATCTACAGATGTATTCGCGGCCACGGGCTGAAGTTAAGCCAGCAAGGCCTTCACGACATTCCCTTCCACATCCGTAAGCCGGAAATCCCGGCCCTGGAAGCGGTAAGTCAGCTTCTTATGATCCAGGCCGAGGCAGTGGAGGACGGTGGCCTGCACATCGTGAACGTGCACCGGGTCCTTCGTGATGTTGTACCCGTAGTCGTCGGTTTCTCCAATTGAGATGCCGGGTTTCATGCCGCCTCCTGCCATCCAGACGGTGAAGCAGCGGCCGTGGTGATCACGCCCGTAGTCGGTGGCCGTGAGGCGCCCCTGGCAATAGACGGTGCGCCCAAACTCCCCGCCCCAAATCACCAGTGTATCGTCCAGCATGCCTCGCTGCTTCAGATCGAGAACGAGTGCAGCGGAGGCTTGGTCCACGTCTTTACAACGCTTTGGCAGGTTTTTAGGAAGTTCGCCATGGTGATCCCAATCGCGATGGTAAAGCTGGATGAAGCGAACGCCGCGCTCAGCGAGTCGGCGAGCGAGCAGGCAGTTCGCGGCGAAGGTGCCGGGTTTCTTCGCGTCGTCGCCGTAAAGTTCGAAGGTGCCGACCGGCTCTTTCGAAAGATCTGTCAGGTCCGGAACGGACTTTTGCATCCGGAAAGCCATCTCATACTGCGCGATACGTGCAGTGGTTTCAGGGTCTCCGAATTCATCGGCAGAAATCTGGTTTAGGTCCCGAAGGGCGTCGAGATAGTTACGGCGGTTTTCCGTGGTGAAACCTGCGGGGTTCGACAGGTAAAGAACGGGATCGCCGCCGGAGCGGAATTTAACTCCCTGGTATCGGCTGGGCAGAAAGCCGGAACCCCAGAGCCGGTCGTATAGCGGCTGTCCGCCGCCGGAGTTGGAAATCATGACGACGAAGGCCGGAAGGTCATCCGTTTCGCAGCCTAACCCATATGAGACCCAGGCACCTATACTGGGCCGCCCGCCGAGACGGAAGCCGGTCTGGAGCATCGTGACAGCTGGGTCGTGATTGATCTCTTCCGTGTTAACTGACTTTACGAAGGTGAGTTGATCCGCAATCCTGGCGGTATGAGGCAACAATTCGCTGACCCACGCGCCGGATGTGCCATGCTGCGCGAAGGAGAACCGCGACGGCACGACGGGAAAGCTCGACTGCGTGGCCGACATTCCGGTGAGCCGCTGTCCGCCGCGGATGGAACTGGGAAGATCAGTGCCTTGGAAGTCGACCAGGCGCGGCTTGTAATCAAACAGCTCCATTTGGGACGGGCCGCCCGACTGGAAGAGATAGATGACCCGCTTGGCTTTGGCCGGGAAATTCGGAAATTCGGGCTGACCTGGCTGCTTCGCCGCTGCATTGCGACGCAACAGACTGGTAAGCGCGGCGAGGCCGACGCTCTTTCCGAGGAGATGCCTTCGCGTCATGGTGGTCATTGCTTACTAATCACCTCATCGAGATTCAGAAAAATGCTTGAGACGGCAGTCCAGGCGGCGAGCTCCAGGACGTCGAGGCCGGTGCGAACGGTTGACTCGCCCTGGCTCAGAAACTGCTGCGCAGCTTTCGGATCGTTTCGGAAATCGCGCAGGAAAGCGGCGGCGGTTTTCTGGAGGATCTCGCGCTGTCCGGGTTTGGGAGATTTTGCGAGCACCAGATGAAAGGCGTAGTCGATGCGCTGCTCAGTCGATGCGCCGCCCTCGATAAGAAGGCGCTCCGCCAGTTTGCGAGCAGCTTCGAGGAACTCGACATCGTTCATCAGATTAAGCGCCTGGAGCGGAGAATTGGTGCGGTTCTCCCACACGGTGCACACTTCGCGGTTTGGCGAATCGAAGTTGATCATGTAGGGCGGTGCGACAGTGCGCTTCCAATAGGTATACAGGCTTCGGCGATACAGACCGTCACTCGTGTCCTGCACGTACCCTTTGCCGCCAGCCAGTTCCTGCCACAGGCCCGGGGGCTGATAGGGCTTTACAGAAGGTCCGCCGAGTTTCTCAACGAGTAACCCGGAGACGGCAAGCGCCTGATCGCGAATCTCCTCGGGCCCCAGACGATAGCGAGGCCCTCGCGCGAGCAAACGGTTATCGGGATCTTTTTGCAGGAGTTCCGGGCTTGTTTTCGAAGCCTGACGATAGGCCGCGCTGGTGACAATCCGCTTCTGAATCGCTTTCAGGTCCCAACCGGAATCCATGAACTCCGCAGCTAGCCAATCGAGAAGTTCCGGATGGACAGGCCATTCGCCCTGAGATCCGAAGTCGTCAACAGTCTTTACAATGCCGAAGCCGAAGAACGATTGCCAGAGACGATTCACAGCGACGCGGGCGGTTAGGGGGTTGCGTCGGTCAACGAGCCACATCGCAAGGCCGAGACGGTTGTTGGGCCACCGCGGGTCGAGCGTTCCGAGAACGGCTGGTATGCCGGCAGTCACTGCCTCCCCTGGGGCGTCGTAAGCGCCGCGCTTGAGCAGAAACGTGTCACGGTTTGCGCCATCCTGCATCATCATCACGCTCGGGATGGAATCGTAGAAGCTCTGCCGCTCATGGGCTGCGTTGAGCCATTGTGCCCGGGCGTCCCGAAGTTGCTCCGGCGCCGCGCTCTCAAGGAATGCGAGTTCCAATTTCTTCGCCTGCGCGGGAGTGCGGGCTGGTGCCGGGATCTTCGCGATGGCAGCAACGGATTCGGCCGCGGAAATTGCTTCTACTTCCTCGGGAGTGAGTGCATCCTTGTAAATGCGCGCGTCTCGGATTGCGCCGTTGAACCGCATGCCGCCGGCCGCGCCGATTCGGATGGGCCGGTCGGGAACGTGGAGCGGCTCGTTGTTCTGGTCGAAAAGAACCTTGGTATCCTGCCTGATTCCGTTCAGATAGATCAGCAGCCCCGAGGCTTTTCGTCGGCCGTCATACGTTACCGTGATCTGCTGCCACTCGCCGGGTTTTACGGTGGATTTCGTCTCTTCGCGAATTCCGAGGTCGGTCCACCGGTGGATCAGATGAAAGCGGATATGGCCGTTGATCAGGTAAATGCCGTGGCCCGAACCCTCCATGTAATCATCCGAATGGGATAAGATGCC
>JAOAPQ010000592.1 GCA_025462965.1 Bryobacterales bacterium | reverse complement strand
GGGATGTGCTTTGTGAAATACGACGTTGCCGGCGGAAGGTTCTACCTGGGCAAGGATTCGCCGGCAGGCCCGGCTTATCCGGTGAACGCGAATTTTTGGACCGGGTCAGTGGCGCCGGGATCAGGCGGTACGGTTGGAAACAGCCAGTGTACGGTGCTGGGTATGACGTCCGCGGCGGTGACGGATGGCAGCGGGAGCGTGCTCCACCTTGGGATCTCGATTCAATTCGACCCGGCTTGGACCGGGAATACGACTGTATATCTGTCGGCGGACGATACGCTGGGGCACGACACAGGGTGGAACGAAGCGGGAACTTGGATCAGGGGAGATACCTTAGCGCTCGTTCGCTATGGTATGCAGCAGCCACTCAAGCCGTCGTTCCAACGCTAAAGAAATGGGCCTGTAAAATGCGGCCACAATCAGCACACAATCGCGGCGTCGTAATTATGACTGCAGCAGTTGATGCGCGGCATTTATTTCCTGCATTTTAGAGTTGGCTAGCTCTTGGAATTCGGGCGCTAGCCCCGCAACTTTATCAGGATGATACATCTGGGCCAATCGATGATAGGCGGCGGTAATTTCTGTTCCTGACGCTCCGTGACTAAGTCCAAGGACATCAAGCGCTCGGTCCTTTGGTGTCGAAGATATATCACGGTTCTCTCGTCGAGGGGGAGGCAGGTAAATCTTCGACACCTTCGGGGGTGAATTTCCTAAACGAAGTTCGCGCCAGCATCGGGCAAACGCGGCGCTCTGCTCGGCACTCGATGTATTCAGATGGATGTTCAGGCCCGTCGAGGATCCAACGAGTAGCATTCCATATTGCGCGATGGGCAGTTGAACATTGTTGTTGAACCGTCTGTCAGGGCCGCCGCCCTTGTTGACGAAGCGCCAAGTTCGATCGACGACCGTTGCGTCTCCTGGAACACCCTCCTCTTCTATGAACCTTGTGACACCTTGTTCGACTTGAAAGTCGAGATACGAAATCGATCCATAACGTCCGTTCGCCACACAGAGAATCAAATCGGGCAAGAAGAATAGGCGCATTGTTCCGACACTGACGCAGTTCACAGGGACATTTGCCTCAAGTCGCGGAGGCTTTGTGGAATTGATTGCAACCTGGCTTCGGCGCACGAGCGACGATGCTCCCGCATTGCGCTTCCAATCGCTGGTGAGGGATCGAGATTCGATACGCCAGATACGATCACATCGGGCCAGATGTGCGATCGCTTGTTGAACAAGTGCAAACTTCCGCTTCTCTGCCTCGTCAAGTTTATAGATGAGTCGGGAGTGTCTCTTCTCCATGTTCTTCTTGTGGACTAAGACCCCCGCTACCATCGCACAAAGCCCCATCAGCAGTAAGAGGGAAACAGAGATAACGCCTCGCCTTTGGGCGGCTTTCGCATCGGACAGCACGGGCTCTTCCGATGCCCGATGCTGCTTATCTAGTTGGATATCAGATTTCGATTCCTGTTTTTTGCCTGCCGGAAGTCCTGCATTTGGTTTCTGCTGTTTTTTTGTACGACTTCCGGAGCTCGTTTTTTTCTTTTTTCCCGGACTGCTTGCCGTTTCTACACTAGGATCAGCCGTTCGTTTAACCGAGATATTGTCCAGCAAGACACTTGCAGTGTCTGCCGAGATCGACCATTTTTCAGAAGAGTTCATGAATCCTACAATCGTCCATCCGGAATTGGGCGACGGAATGCACGGCTCTATCCGCCTCATCTGATCCTGAGCCAATGCAGGATCGCTTGGGTTTTCGGCAAGAATCCTCATGACCTTTTCGTATGAATCAACGCATCCGTTCGGAACGAAAGTGATCTCTACATTTGCAGAGAAGTAACGGGCTGTCCGTCTGGCCACCATCAGTCCGTCTGAGTCGCTCGGTTGGGAAAGAATCGAATCCGGATTGCCATAACGCGCCACGAGCATGGCATATTCGTCTCTGGTGTTGTTTTTTCGTTCGACGCTAAATGGTCGTGCCACACTTGGCAGACTGGGTTCGGTATTCGGCAGCATGGCCAAACCGCTAAAGGACAATGCGGCAGCGATACAGTAGAGAATCCAAGCTGGATTGAACATTTTCGCGCGTTCATTCAACTGTTGGACCAGTCTCTCGCTGGAACTATCGACAAGATCGGAAATGTCGGCGTTTGCTATCCTGTCGTCCGCGGTAGCCTGTTCGGGCACAGAAGGCGGAGCGCCGGTGCGAACGTGGGTGCGGCCCGGGTTTGAGAGGGTTTCTCGATAATAGAACCCATTTCCCCCTACTGTTACGTAGGTTGTGCCACGCGCGTTCATCGTGATTCGGGCACCTGTAACGCCGATGGACGCGCCAATGCCCGATTTAGAGAAATTAAGTCTGAACGGTCCTAACCGCGCGCTTCTCCTGAAGTAAAAGGCCATAGCTGTGTTCGTTCCGAGATACGACAACCAAAACCCGCACGCAACTTGACGGTTCCGGCTCTTCGAAACGGCGGATCGATGTTACCACGGTTGACGCAATCTTATAATCCGATCCGGGAGATAGTAATTTAATCCCGCACCATTTTTTAGTTCGCGGAACGAGGAAGTCAGTCGGGATCGCAAGGAAGCGGGGTACTGGATCAGAAGGAAGATTCCCGTGAAGATGGGTTTCCCATTCCGTTGGGAGAAGACGACCAACAAGATTGCCGGCGGTACGCCAGCCTTAGTTCCTGTGCGAAGCCTCGACGTACTTCCCGGTCTTGGAGTTTTTCTCGTTCCAGTGCGGCGGTTCAGCGCGGTTCGCAACGGTCATGAGCCCTAGCGCGATCATGCGATCTACCTTCGCCATGTTGTCGTAATCGATCTTTTGCCATTCATCGCCGACCTGGTGGTAATCCGGGAAGTCGAACGCTACGGCTAGAGTATGGGCCGGGATCCCCGCGTCCGCCAATGACTGGTTGTCGCTACGGGCGAAGAAATCGTCGCTGCTCTTATCGTTCTTGTAGACTTTGACGCCGGTGGCTTTGCCTGCCGCTTGGAAGGTAGCTGGCAAATCGGAAAAATCGAACCCCGTGAAAGTGGCGGAAGCTACTTGCGGACCTTCAGTGTCATCGGTGCGGCCAAGCTGTTCCAGGTTGATTTGCGCGACCGTTTGCTTAAGCGGGAAGAGCGGATGCTCGGCGTAATAGCGCGACCCGAACAGGCCCTTCTCCTCACCAAAGAACGTCATGAACAGGATGCTGCGCTTCGGGTGCTGTTTCATGGCGGCGAGGGCATTGGCGATTTCGATGACGGATACCGTGCCGCTGCCATCGTCGTTTGCGCCGTTGAAAATGCGGTCGCCGTCACCGGAAGGCTTCACTCCGATGTGATCGTAGTGGGCGGTGAGGAGCACATATGTTTTCGAGAGCGCGGAATCGGAGCCGCGCAGAAGCCCGGCGACGTTGCGCAACTGCACGGGCGTTTTCTTGGGCTCGTTCGCATGGAAGGAAAGCGTGGCTTTGCTCTCCCCCGGGCTGAGCGCGTCAAGAAGCTTGACTGCGTCGGCATCCGCGATGCTGATGAGGGGGATCTCGGGCGCCGCTTTCGCTTCAACAAGGCTGGGGAAGGGCTGTGGAGCTCCATAGATCACGACCGCGGCGGGCTGGCGTTCCCGCGCCACCTTTACGAACGCCCGGAATTGAACGAATTTTTCGCGCGCGCCTTCCGCGCGAGCACCCGGCCGCCGGATCAGTGCGACCTTGCCCGCAAGCGATGGGACGTCGGTCGATTCGACTTTATAGATCGGCGCGAACTTGAGATCGAGGGCGGCCAGAGCGTTCGTGGAAGCATTCTTCACGTGCAGCGTCTTCTTGTCGTCATCCAGCGTGACGCTCGGGCTTGGATCCGGCGTGGTCTCAAGATAATCGGCGGCCTGGAAGTAATCGGCGCCGCCCACCGGCTCGAGGCCGGCGCGCCGGAACTGAGAGGCAATGAATTCAGCGGCGATATCGAGCCCGCGCGAGGGAGTGTCGCGGCCTTCCAAGGCATCGGATGAGAGGAAGGAAAGATTGCCGCGCATATCAGCGGCGGAGATGCGATCGAGAGCGGCTTGCTCCTGGGGATCCACCGCCGCAAGACAGACAACGGCGGTGAGAAGGAGAACTAAACGTTTCATTATTTCAATTGGGATACCAGTTCCGAGGCGCGGTCAAGGAGCATGGACGTTTCATTGCTGCAGCCGAGGAAAAGCATCCCGCGCTCTTTCCAGAACTTGGCCAGCGCGAGCGAACGGGTTTGGGTACCGGGCGCGATGCCCTTGGCGACGCAGGTATCGCGCACCGCTTCCATGGCAGCGACCATTTTCGGGTGCTGGAAATCGCCAGGGACACCGAGCGAAATGGAGAGATCGGCGGGACCGATCATGACGGCATCAATGCCCGGAACACTGAGAAGCTCGTCGCGCATATCGACCGCACGCTGGGTTTCGATCTGCATCACGACCATGGTGTTGGCATTGGCGCGTTCCAGGATTTCAGTAAACGAAAGGGGCTCGTAGTTCATCTGCTGAATAGTGAGGCCGTAACCACGGACGCCGGCGGGCGGGAATTTGGTCCAACTCACGGCCTTTTCGAGAAGCTCCGGCGATTCCACGCGGGGGAATATAATGCCTTGCGCGCCGCAATCGAGGGCGCGGGCGACGAGAGGGTACTGGAGATCGGCGACCCGCACAATAGGACAAAGGCCCACAAGGTTAGAGACGCGGCAGATGTCTTGTACGGTTTCGAGGTCGAAGCCGCCGTGTTCCGTGTCGACGAAGGCCCAGTGGAAACCCGCGGCGGCAAGAATGCGGGCGATCTCGGGAGAGCGGATCTGCCAATAGCCGGTCCCGAGTTGGAGGGTGCCCGCTTTGAGGGCTTGTTTAACGGAGTTGATTTTCATGGAAAATTAGACGACCAGGAGCTTGTGGTCGGGACAATCGAGGTGGACGTTCTCGTAGATTTCATCTATGACCCCGAAGCCGTGACGGGCGAGGAAGGGCAGGATGGAGTAAAAGCGCTCCTGCAGGTGACGGTGCGGGTAGATGAGGCCGTTCAGGGACGCCGCGTCGCGGGTGGCGCGTTCGTCACGCACCAGCATCTGGCGGGCAATCTTGCGCTCGGTCTTTGCAAGCTGATATTCGATCTTCCGCATACTGCGGCTAAGAGCTTTCGCGAGCGTGACGTCGAAGCGCATCAGTTCGGATTTCAGACGCGCGAGCGAACGCGCAGTGGATTCCCGCGTTTCGGCCACCAGCGCGGTCGCCTGTGGGGCTACCAGGGTCTTCGCAATTTTGTCACGCAGCGATTCTTCGCCGTGGAAGAAGTCGGTGACCCCAAGACGATAGCGGTCCAGTAGTTTGCAACTGTGGGGATCGAGGAGGGTGAAGCCTCTGCGGTGCAGGGCCATCGGCTGGCGGCCAAGCAATTCCTCATAGAGAACGTTGGATTGAGCGAGGTAGGAGAGCTCCGCGGGGCCGCCGACATAAGCGATGGTCGGGAGCATGTAGTCCTGGACTACGGGGCGAAGCAAGGCATTGGGCGAGATTTGGGTGGCGCGCGATTTCAGCTCATTCGCGGTGAAGTGGTGGCCTTTGAGCGCGGTGCGCTTGCCATTCTCGAGCAGGAAGAAGAGGGACGTTTTCTCGTCCACATGGACCTGCGCATGGTACCCGGCGGCTTCTAGTTCCTTGTTGCGCTCGCGAAGCTTGCGGTTCAGCTCCGGCGCGACGTCGATGGCGCGTTCGATCATGGGTGCGGCGAGCTTGCGGACGGCAGGCGACATCGGGTCGATCTGAATTACCTCGTAGGAGTTGAGGATGGTCTTCAGGAGAGCGCCAAAACTTTGGCCGAAGTTGCGGTCCGGCTGGTGAGCGGCCCTAACGATGTCCATGACGTCGTCGGCAAACGGGA
>JAOAPQ010000589.1 GCA_025462965.1 Bryobacterales bacterium | reverse complement strand
GAAACTCTTTGGCGCGGCGACGAATCGATCCTCTCAGGCGACGGCGACCTGAGCATCTCGCTCGCGAAAGACGGCAAGACTGCCGCTGTCGTTCGTACTTCGTGGCAGCGCGCGCCGGAAGTATGGGCGGGTTCCATCGGCGATTGGCAGCCGAAAACACACGGCAACCATTCGGCGCACGCGAACTGGGGCGAGGCGAAGAAGCTCCACTGGACCAGCGATGGCGCATCCGTCCAGGGCTGGCTCCTGTATCCCAAAGATTACGACCCAACCCGCCGCTATCCCATGGTGGTTTCTATCCACGGCGGTCCCGCCGGTGCCAAGTCACCATCGTGGCCTCTTCCAGGGTTTGATTTCAGCCTGCTCTCAGCCGAGGGATACTTCGTGCTCTTTCCGAATCCCCGCGGCAGCTACGGGCAGGGTGAGAAGTTCACGGCCGCGAACGTGAAGGATTTCGGTTACGGCGACCTGCGCGACATTCTCGCCGGCGTCGATGAAGTCCTCAAGACGCTGCCTGTGGATGACAAGCGCGTTGGCATCGGCGGCTGGAGTTACGGCGGGTACATGACCATGTGGGCGGTGACACAGACGAATCGTTTTCACGCGGCCGTGACCGGCGCAGGCCTCTCGAACTGGCAGAGCTATTACGGCCAAAATTCGATTGACGAATGGATGATCCCGTATTTCGGCGCTTCGGTCTACGATGATCCGGCGGTGTACGCGAAGAGTTCGCCGATTGCGTACATCAAGAACGTGAAGACGCCGACGCTGGTGGTAGTCGGCGATCGCGACGGAGAGTGCCCCGCGCCGCAGTCCTATGAGTTCTGGCACGCGCTGAAGACACTCGGAGTGAAGACGCAGTTTGTCATATATCCGAATGAAGGCCATCGCTTTCATGACCCACAGCACATTGAGGATCTGGTGAAGCGCACAGTCGGTTGGTTCAACGAAAATCTGAGGTAGACGGATTCACTGCCGTAGGGCCAGCTCGAAATGCACTCCTTCCGTCTTTTGCAGAGCGCCCAGTATGCTGGAAAGGTTGACCGCCGAAGGGCTTCCCTTCGGACCCAGCATTCGCATCAG
The DNA here is from genome assembly GCA_025462965.1 of Bryobacterales bacterium. Classification (GTDB taxonomy): domain Bacteria; phylum Acidobacteriota; class Terriglobia; order Bryobacterales; family Bryobacteraceae; genus JALYXI01. The sequence goes on along the minus strand of JAOAPQ010000589.1, from coordinate 4,678 downwards.
GCTCTTGGCGGGAATGTGTGTGCGTTTTTCGAGGTCTTGAAAACCGGTGGTCGCGTTGACGTAGTCCCGAAGTACAGCTTTCCCCGTTGTCAGGTCGCCGTTGATGATGCATTCGACAGCCTCACGGAGGAGTGCCTGGCGAAAATTCGGATCGTGTTGCGCCCGGGCGCGAATTGCAGATAGCATCGTTCACTTCCCATACAGCCCATAAGCCTCATCCAGCACTTCGACCACATGCAGCACGCGCTGCTTCGCGCCATACAGCCGCGCCCCTGCCTCCAACTGCAGCATGCATCCCGGATTCGCCGTCACGACCCATTGCGCGCCCGTGCTGTTCACGCTGCCCATCTTCGCGACCAGCACCTCCATCGACATTTCATTCTGCAGCACATTGTAGATCCCTGCGCTGCCGCAGCAAATATCCGCCATCGGCATCTCGCGGAACTCCAGACCCGGCACCTGCGCCAACAGCTTGCGCGGTGCAGTCTTGATCTTCTGCCCGTGCAGCAGGTGGCACGAATCCTGATATGTCGCCGTCGCTTGAACCGCGCCCATTTTCGGATTCAACTCAATCGACGCAAGGAATTCACTCACATCCTTCGTGAGCCTGACGAACTGACCCGCCTTTTCCGCATACTCCGCGTCATGCTCCAGCAACTCGTCATATTCTTTCAAGGTCGACCCACATCCCGCCGCGTTGCTGATCACCGCATCGAAATTGCCGCTTAGCACCGCGTCGATATTCCTGCGCGCCAGCTTGCGCGCTTCGTCGCGAATGCCCGAATGCACGTGCAGCGCTCCGCAGCAGTTCTGCCCACCCGGGATCACCACCTCGCAGCCGTTCCTCTGCAAAACCCGTACCGTCGCTTCATTCAGGCTGGCGAAGGAGACGTTCGCAATGCATCCGGCAAGGAACGCCACCCTGTAGCGCCGCTCGCCTTCCGCCGGAAACGTCTTGCCGATCTTGCTGAAAAAGAAGGGAATCTCCGCGGGCGGTGAAAGCTGCTCCAGTTGTCCCAGCTTGCCCATGAGCTTCAACACTCCCGAAAGGCGCACCAGCTTCTGCAGCCCGCTTGCCTGGTACAGATAGAGCAGCGAACCGATTGCCGTCATCGTTCCCGGCGATTGCAACAGATGGCCAAAGACGAACCGTCGCGTCAGGCGCGCAACCCACGAACGACGTACGTGAGGATCCATCTCCGCGCGCGCCGCTTCGATCAGGCGCCCGTACTCCACTCCGCTAGGGCACGCCGTCTCGCAAGCGCGGCACGCCAGACACAGATCCATGTGCTCCATGTACGACTCGGTGATCGGAGCGCCCTGCGATACCTGGACCATTTGATAGATGCGCCCGCGCGGCGAATCCATCTCGACGCCAAGCTGACGGTATGTCGGGCACGCGTTCAGACAAAGCCCGCAGTGCACGCACCGGTCGAGATCGGCCTGCTTGGGTTTGTCGACTGCGGTTTCAGAGGAGACGGTAGAGCCGGCCATTGTTTAGAAGGTTTCGCGGGTCGAACAGCTGTTTGATCTTCTTCATCATCGCAAAGTCGGTGCCGGGAGAAGGCCAGAGTTCACGCTTCGCCTTCTCATCTTCCGGCGCGAACTCAATCACCGCGCGCCACGGTTGCCGCTTGGGGCCTGACGTCCACCCGGATATCCACTTCGCCGCCGCTTCCGTCCGGTGGAAGTATCCGTAGCACACGCCGTTGGCCGCCCTCGCCAGCGCCGGAACCTCGAGCGACGTCATTACATCCTGCACTTGTGAAATCGTGCAGGAAACACGCACCACAGCGCCCTCAGTGAACCTTTCGATAAAGCGCGGCGTGTAGTTCTGGACCACCCGCCAGAATTTAGTTTCTTCGCCATCGGCCAGGAACATTGCCGTGCCCAGCCCGCGCAGTTCCCGCTCGTACCGGTCCGCAACCGCGCTGTTGCCCCCGAATTGCACCGCCAGCACATATCCGCGCTGCCCCATCTGGGCCGTGACGAGCGGGTTCAGCAGATCTACTGCTTCGGGCTGTAAGACGCTGCGGATCACGCTGTCCCGCGCTACCATCGCCGCCGCCAACGTATCGAAGGAGAGCAGCGCGGTGCGTTCCACGGCGGGCTTAGGAAGTAATTTGAAATTTACAGTCGCAATCGCGGCCAGCGTGCCGAACGAACCGATCATGAGCTTACCCATATCGAGGCCCGCGACGTTCTTGACCACCATGCCGCCCGATTGCACCAGTTTCCCGTCCAGTGTCGCGAATTTCATTCCGATCACCAGGTCACGCGCCGTTCCATACAGCCGCCGCCGCGGACCGCTCGTGTTCGAGCCGAGAATGCCACCAATTGTTGCTGATTCGGAGAATGGCGGGTCGAGCGGGATCATCTGGTTGTTCCGCGCCAGCATCTGCGATACTTCGGCGTAAGTCGCGCCTGCTTCCACGCTCAGTGTCAGATCGCGCGGCTCGTATTGCAGCACTTGCGTCATGCCGGCTGTCGAGACCGTGACATCCGACGGCGCGACCGGTCCCGCCATATGGCGCTTGGTGAATCGCCCGCCGAGCGTAATGCTACGTCCTCGCATGGCCGCGCCCGCCAGCGCCTGGCAAAGGTCTTTCGGAGATTTCGGTTCCAGCAGCAACACTCGATGTTAGCCCAATAGAGTGGATTGTTAAATGCCGATTAAGCGTGTAGTCGTTCCGGAGTCCACCCGCGACAATAAAAAGCATGACGACTTTGTTCGGAACGGCATTGCTGAGCATATCGCTTCTCGCGGGCGGCTTGAGCGCGCAGGTGCACGGACCCGGTTATGGTCGCCCGTACCGGGAGCCGCTATTCGATCGCGTGCAGGGCGATCTTTCGCGAGCTATGGAGCACGCCTACGCACGGGAACGGGTTTCCCGCGCACAACGCGAACTCGGCAAGTTTCAGGCAGAGCGCGCATCCGGACGCTTCGGGGGCCACCAGTTCCATAAGGCTGTGAACGCGCTCGATAGCGTAGTGCGCAGCAACGGAATCGACCCGCGCGACCGTGACGTCCTCGCGCGCGATCTCCAGAATCTTCGGGGCTTCGGAGCCGCTAACCGCTACTGACGTGTCGCTCCGGCGGTAAAATACAAGAGTGAAAGCAACTTTCGGAGCAGGATGTTTCTGGGGCGTGGAAGCCACCTTCCGCCAGACTCCCGGCGTGACGGCCACAGCTGTCGGCTATGAGGGCGGCACCAAGCCCGAGCCGACCTATAAAGAGGTCTGCACCGGTCGCACCAACCACGCCGAAGTCGTCCAGGTGGAATTCGACCCGGCGAAGGTTTCCTACGATCAGCTTCTCGATATCTTCTGGGCCAACCACAACCCAACCACTCTCAATCGACAGGGCCCCGACGTGGGCACGCAGTACCGCTCCGCCATTTTTTTCCATGACGCCGCGCAGCAGAGCGCCGCCCGCGCCTCGAAGGACCGGTGGCAGGCCAAGTTCCCAAAGCCCATTGTGACGGACATCACGCCGGCCGCCGATTTCTGGATTGCCGAGGACTACCATCAGCAGTACCTGGAAAAACGCGGCTTGGCCCACTGCCACATCGGGTAGGTTACACTTTTACTAGCAGCATCGACGCACCATTTCCGCACGTGGAGACGTCTGAGGTCATATGAATAGCCGTTCTAAGTTCGTGGTCGTGATGTCCTCGACCTGTCTGGTCCTGATTCTTCTGCTGGGCACGGTTCTCAGCAAGGGCGCGCCGGCGGAAAACCCCGGTACCGGTGTCTACAGCCACCTCGCGGTTTACACCGAGGTTCTCTCCCGCATCAAGAGCGAGTACGTGGAAGAGCCGGACATGAAGAATGTCACACTGGGCGCTCTGAACGGCATGCTCGAATCCATCGATCCGTTCGCGAGCTATCTGAATGCCGATCAGTACAAGGAATACCTGAAAAACTACGACTCCTATAAGGGCGATGTCGGTCTAGTGCTCTCGAAGAAGTACGGATACATCGCGGTGGTGGGCGTAGCTCCGGGTTCGGCGGCCGCGAAAGCGGGTCTTTCCACCGGCGACATGATCGAAACGATCAAAGGCGTCGCGACGCGCGATATGCCCCTTGCCTATGCGAGCCTGTTGATGCGCGGGCAGCCGGGGTCCTCCATTGAGATCACGGTGCTGCGCCGCAAACCGGAACCACAGAAAATGACTCTGGCGCGCGCAGTAGCCTCTTTCCCTGCCGTCGAGAACAAAATGCTCGCCGATCAGGTCGGCTACGTCCGCCCCGAGACTCTGGCGAACGGCAAGGTGAAGGAAGTGGCGGCCGCGATCACCACCCTGCAGAAGCAGGGTGCGAAGAAACTGGTCCTGGATCTGCGAAACTGCGCGGTGGGTGGTCCGGATGAGGGCGTCGATCTGGCCAATCTGTTTCTCGACAAAGGCTTGATCACTTACGCAAAAGGCCAACGCTTTGCGCGCAAAGACTACAACGCGGATGCCAGCAAAGATGTCACGAAGCTGCCTATGGTGGTTCTCACGAACCGCGGCACCGCAAATGGGGCCGAAATCGCAGCGGCCGCGCTCCTGGAGGACAAGCGGGCTGAACTCGTTGGGGAGCGTACCTACGGAGACGCCTCGATCCGCCAGGCCGTCACCATGGAAGATGGTGGCGCGATCATCCTTTCGGTTGCCAAGTACTACGGCCCGGACGG
>JAOAPQ010000585.1 GCA_025462965.1 Bryobacterales bacterium | reverse complement strand
ATAGAATGCACGATGATTCCACCTTTCTGCGCATCGGAAATGGCGGATTCCAGGTACGGATTGTCAGGCCCAACCGGGTAATAGGCATCGATTCCGCTTGAAATCATCAGCACTTCCCGGCGCACCGTGGTAGCGGGCCACTTCTTGATCACATCCTGCAAGGACATATACGGGCTGCCCGCACCGCTGGACGGTCCCATGGGCAGACGCAGGTGTTTCGCGGCAGCGGCGTGGTCCGCGGTTAACGCCTGGGCGACTTGCGTAGTTCCATTGCGCATGTATTCGATGCCGATTTCAGTGGTGGCCGGCAATGACGCGATGAAGCTCTTGATGTCATTGAACTGGACGCCAATCTCGGAATTCGCATTGTCATCAATCAAAAGGATGAGCTGGAGGCCGGCGCGATCGCCCTGGAGGGGAGTCCAGTCCGTGACCGGTTGGCGCTCCTTGCCCATGGAAACGAGGACATCGTGCTGGGTGATGCTGGGGGTGATACTGGAGCCGCTACCGCCATGCTGTGCTTCGACGGTGACTACCATGTGGACCGGAACAGTGTTCTGAGCCCGGCAGAACACGGCGAACGCGGCCAGGAAAGCTAACTTTCTCATACTGATTATTGGATGCGGGAACTCAGGGGTAGGGATACAATCCATTCATGTCTAAGTGGTTGATCGCGTTGGTTTGCGCGCCTGCGCTATTCGGGGAACTGCGGCCGCCCGCCGTGCCGCTGGTGGTACACGACCCGTATTTCAGCATTTGGTCCATGAGCGACCGCCTGACCGATACGCCCACCAAACACTGGACCGGAACGGACCAGCCGATGACGGGACTCGTCCGGGTGGACGGCAAAACCATGCGCTTTCTGGGCACGATGCCGCGCAACACACCGGCGATGGCGCAGGTTTCGCGGGAACTGACTCCGACGCGAACCATTTACGGATTCGAAAGCAGCGGAGTCCACCTGACGCTTACGTTTCTAACGCCGGCGATCGCGTCGGATATGGAAATTCTGTCCCGGCCCGTCACCTACGTCACGTTCGACGCGCGATCAACCGACTCGCAGCCGCACGCCGTCTCGCTGTACTTCGATGCGGGCTCGCAAATCGCCGTGAATGTGCCGGAACAGAAGGTGGTCTGGTCGCGGAATCGGATCGGCGAGTTGGATGTGGTACGGATCGGGTCGGCCGAGCAGCCGGTGCTGGGGAAATCGGGCGATAACTTGCGGATCGACTGGGGTTATTTCTACCTTGCTGTTCCGAAAGGCGAAGTATTGGCCGGCAACCGAACCGCACGGGACCAGTTCGCGGCATCCGGCAGCTTCCCCGACGCCGACGATCTCGACATGCCGCGTGCGGTGGGCGAAAATTCCCCGGTCGCGGCGGTGCACTTCGATCTGGGACAAGTAGGAACGGCGCCGGTCACGAAGCATCTTCTGCTGGCGTACGACGACGTTTTCGCCATCGAGTATTTCCAGCGCAAGCTACGCGCTTACTGGCGGCGGAATGGCATGGGGCCGGACGGCCTGCTGCGCGCAGCAGAGAAGGATTACGATTCGCTGCGCGAGCGCTGCATTCAGTTCGATCGAGAACTTACGGCCGATCTGGTGAAGGAGGGCGGGCAGAAGTACGCGGAGCTCGCCATCCTGACTTACCGGCAAACGCTGGCTGCGCACAAGCTCGTCGCAGACCTGGATGGCACGCCTCTGTACTTTTCGAAAGAGAACTTCAGCAACGGATCGATCGATACGGTGGACGTGACCTATCCATCGTCTCCGTTTTTCCTGCTGCTGAATCCGGAGTTGCTGAAGGCGCAAATCCGGCCGATTCTGGATTACGCCTCGCTCGCGCGCTGGCCGTGGCCCTATGCGCCGCACGATTTGGGCAAGTATCCCCTGGCTAACGGACAATTGTACGGCGGCGGCGAGAAAAGCGAAGAGAACCAGATGCCGGTGGAGGAAAGCGGCAACATGCTCATCATGGTGGCGGCGCTCGCGCACGCGGACCACGATGCCGCGTTCGCGAAGAAGTATTGGCCTGTGCTGACCAAGTGGGAGCAGTATCTGGAGCACAACGGGTTGCATCCGGGCAATCAGCTGAGTACGGACGATTTCGCAGGCCACCTGGCGAATAACACGAATCTGGCGATCAAGGCCATTCTCGGCATCGCGAGTTACGAGATGCTCGAAGGCAAGAGTTACAATCCGGCCAAGTCGATGGCTAAGTCATGGGCGCAGGAAGCGGACGACGGCGATCACTACCGGCTCGCGTTCGACAAGCCCGGCACCTGGAGCGAGAAATATAACCTGGTCTGGGACAAGGTGTTGGGCTTTCATGTCTTTCCGCCGGACGTGGCTGCCAAAGAATTGGCGTTCTACAAGACAAAGCAGAACGCGTTCGGATTGCCCCTGGATAACCGCGCGCAGTACACGAAGCTGGACTGGGTAGTCTGGACCGCGACTCTCGCGGATAAGCAGCCGGACTTCCTGACGCTCGCGGATGCCGCGTACAAGTTCGCGAACGAGACGCCCGACCGCGTTCCTCTCTCCGATTGGTACGAGACAGTGGACGGCAAACACCGTGGATTTCAAGCCCGTTCCGTGGTGGGCGGCGTCTATATGAAAATGTTGGCGGACCCGGAGATGTGGAAGAAGTGGGCCGGAAGGGCGGGGGCACGTCCTTGAGGATCTTCGGGCAGCGGATCCACTTTACGGAAACCGGCAACGGTCCAGCGTTGATTCTGCTGCATGGGCTGGGATCGGAATCCTCCGAATGGGCGCGCGTAAGCGGGCCGCTGGCGAGGAAGCGGCGCGTGGTGACTCCGGATCAGATCGGATTCGGCCAATCCGATAAACCGTTCGTGCGGTACCGCATCGGCACGCTGGTTTCGTTCCTGGAGGGGCTGTATCAGGAGTTGAAGATCGACCGGGCGTCCATCGCGGCGCATGGCGTATCGGGCACCGTCGCGGCGGCGTTCACGCTGGCCTATCCGCAACTGGTGGAGCGCCTGGTGCTGATCGGCGCCGGATTTCTGTATAACGGGCAGAACGCGTCCGTTCTGAATCCGGCCACGCGGGACGAAGCGCGGCGGCTGGTGACACTCGCTCGATACGAGGCGGACGCCTTGGTAGCGGACCAGGTGTTTGCGGAATCGATGCGGTCCGGCTTTGCGAACCAGGCGCTGATTGAATCGATGGGGCGCGGAGAAGATTTACTCGACGGCAGGTTGAGCGGATTACGGCATTCGACGCTGATCGTGTGGGGACGGGAGGACCGGCTGACACCCGTCGCGATCGCCGAGCGCGTTCACGCGGATATTGCCGGATCGCAAGTTGTCATTTTGGAGCGATGCGGACACGCGCCGCATCAGGAACAGCCGGAACAACTGACCGCGGTAGTGGATAAGTTTCTGGCCGGCGGCGCCGTCCATCAAAGGATCCGCAAGCGCCGCGACGAAGAAAACGTGTGGTTCTAGCGACCCGTCGCAGCGAATTCGCTAGTATGGACTTTTCGCACTACAACTATGTGGAACAGGCCCACAGCTGTCCGGTTAGAAGTGGGATAGATTCAGTTGGTTGGCGTGAGGGGTTGGTTCCGTCCGCGAGTTAGGGTCTCAAATACCTGTAAAATTGGCATTTTTCGAACGCAGTGCGTCCCACGACCTGCAAGAAAGTGTAAAGACTGACTCCACGCTCACTGCGACCCAAATTTGCGTCTTAATGGCATTCGGAGAATTACCCAAATTCAAATCGTTTTCGGCAGATGGCGCTGCAACCGAATGAAAACTGGCGGCTTGCGCCCGGTGCGGCAAATTAAGCCGGACAGCCGTAGAACAGGCCATCGTTTTTTGTGACCTGTTGCTCTCGCCGTCAGGAAGGTCGCATCAATGGAGATGCGTGCTTCGGCTGGTATAGCGATAGCTCACCCCCGCCGGGAACCTTCAAAGCGGTGAGCAGACCGAAGCCGGCGTCTTTGACGGGTTGCGTGAATTCCACGCCCTTAGCCTTGAGCTCAGCGACAGTGGCTTCCACGTCATCGCACATCAGGTAAAGCTGGTGGTGATTTTCTCCGTCGGTGGGGTGGACTCCCATCTCCGCCGGAGGGAGGGCGAAGATGAGCCAACCGTGCCCTGCATCGACATGCGGCAAGCCAAGGACGTCGCGGAAGAAGGCGCGGGCCGCTTCGGCGTCTTTCGTGTAAATCACGGCGTGAACGGCGTTGATCATGCGGTCACCTCAGGGAAAAGTCTATCCGAATCGGCCAGCACGGGGCTTGTTCCTGCGGCTGCTACCCGTCATACAACCGCCGTGGGATTCTTAGAAAGGAGCCCTCAATGCCCACGCGCACTGTTAATTTGACCGACGAGCTTGACCGCTTCGTGTTGGAGAAGGTCGAAAGCGGCCGCTACGAAAACGCCAGTGATGTTGTGCGCGCCGCACTGCGGATCCTGGAACGCGAGGAGCAGCAGTACCAGGCGAAGCTTACCGCGCTCCGCACGGCCATTGATGAAGGCGATGCCAGCGGTGTCGAAGGCGATGCCAGCGGTGTCGCCGAGGGCAACGTATTCGCGCGTCTCCGCGAAACACTCAGCCTTCCCACAACGCCACGCTAGCCCGTGGCCGCGCTTCGTTTCTCTCGTCGAGCAGAAGCCGACCTGCTCGGCATTGGCGATTATACGCTCCGCACCTGGGGCGAACAGCAGACTATTCGTTACATCGACGACCTTGAGACGTGTTGCCCGACGCTCGCCGATAATCCCAAGCTGGGTCGAGCGTGTGATTATGTTCGACCCGGCCTGCGTCGCATGGAGCGCGGACGTCGTGTTCTATCGAGAGGACGCTGGAGGCATTCTGGTTG
>JAOAPQ010000547.1 GCA_025462965.1 Bryobacterales bacterium | reverse complement strand
TTGATGGCTTCGCGAGCCAGTTCCACTTCGTTGTTCGCTGTCTTCACCTGCAGGACGATCTGCTGCTCGATCTGCCGGGCGTTGTAACGATCGCGCGTGCGGTTCACAAGCGCGTCCGACAATTGCGCTTGCGCCGCGCTGCTTCGGATCGGTAACCCGAGCGTCAGGCCGGCGCCGTAGAACGGGGTGTTGAAAGAAAGCAACTGGTGAAGCGAATCGCCCAGGCCGCTGCGCACATAGGCAATCGGCGGCGCTGAGCCCAGGATGCCGGCAACCGGAATCTGATTGCCGCCCAACCCGGCCGAACCGCCCGAGAGCGTCAGGTCGAGCTGGGGCTGGAGCGAGTTGCGTGCGGCGCGGGCATTGATTTCGTCGATGGATACAAGCTTCCCGGCGGCGCTCAACTCGGGGCGATCGCGCATAGCTTTGGCGACCGCCTGCTCCACCGGCGGCAGCTCGAAAGCCGGCATCACGGAGGGGTCGTCCTCCAGCGATATATCGATGTACCGGGTCTGCGGCTTCAGGTCCGCGCCGATCAGCCGCCGCAGTGTGTCGAGAGATTCTTTGTAGGCGTATTGCGCCTGAATCAGGTCCAACTTTCGCTGCGCCACCGTGGATTCGGATTGAAAGATGTCCAGCCGGGAAAGCGCGCCCAGTTCGAGCGCCTGCTTATCGCGGTCGTAAGATTTCTGCGCGAGCGCAAGCGATTGTTCCTGAACCCGGATGTTGTCGCGCGCGCGAATGGATTCCCAATACTGCTGTGAAGCGGCGGAGACAGTATCCGCGATCCGCGCCTGATCCTGCTGTGAGGTAATGACCAGCTGAGTACGGGCGATTTGCAGCGGGGCGCGGAAACGAAGATTACCGCGGCCCTGAAGAAGCGGCTGGGTGATGTTGACGCTGAGAACGTCCGAAATGCTCGGGTTGAAGAAATTGAACTGGTTGTTGGAGGAGGAGCGCACGGCATTGAAGTTCGCGCTGACGGTCGGCCCGGCGCCGAGCGTTTGCTGGTACGAAGCGTGGGAGGTTTGGTTGAGGCTGTTCAGCGTTGCGGCGCCGTTGATCTGGTTGAATTGCCGGCTTATGTTGCGAGTCGCGTTGAAGGAGAAGACGAGCAGCGGATCGAAGGGTGCCTGTGCGGCGGTAACCGCGTCGGTCGCGGTGTAAACGTCGAGTTGCGTGAGGCGGATATCCGTGGAATTCTTGAGAACCAGCGCGATGAAATCGTCCAGGTGGAGGACCAGCTTGCCGTTCGAAATGCGCGCTTCGAGACCCGCGACGTCGCGCTCCTGAATGACGTTCGGATGGAATCGCTCAAGGTATGTGCGAAGGAAGTTGGTTTCTGCCTGTGCGGGGACGAGGAGGAGCAGAAAGAAAAGCAGCCGGTTAACAGCACCGGCTCGGCGTCTATTCATAGCGGAGGGCCTCGATGGGATCGATGCGGGATGCTTTCATGGCGGGGTAAATGCCGAACACTACGCCGACGGCCACGGAGACGCCGAACGCGATGACGATGGACGAGGTGGTCACGATGGTCTTCCAATCGGCGGCGCGGGCGATGAACCAGGAGAGAAAATATCCGAAGGCGATGCCGAGCGCGCCGCCGCCCACGGAGATGAGCACCGATTCCATCAGGAACTGGCGCACAATGTCGCCCCGGCGGGCTCCGATCGCCCGGCGGATACCGATTTCACGGGTGCGCTCGAGCACCGTCGCCAGCACGATGTTCATGATGCCGATGCCGCCCACCAGGAGCGAAATGGCGGCGATGGCTACCATGACGTAAGTGAAGATGAGCTGCGAACGCTGCTGTTCGGCCAGCAGCTCGGCAGGAATGGTGACGGTGAAATCCTGTGTGTTGTGGTGCGTCGAGTTGAGAATTGCGATGACGACCTTCGCGGCCTGGACGCTGTCGGCTCCCGTCTTCAGCTGGATATCGACGCCGTCGAGCTCGTCTTTCAGACCGCCGCCGACGTCCCAGAAACGGTATTGAAATGTATTCAGCGGGATGTAGACGATGTTGTTCACATCGCGTGCGGCGCCGGCCAGGTTCTGGGAACCGGAGTTGATCAGGCTGCTCAGAACGCCGGTGACCCGCACCCACGTGTCGTTGATCTTGACGAACTTGCCGACGGCCGGGCCGTACCCGAACAACCCGACCTTTGCGGTTTCGCCGAGGAGGCAGACGGCCGCCGAAGATTTATCGTCCGCATCGGTGAAGAAAGCGCCTTCTTCCAGCTTCCAGTTATGGATCTGGGCGTAGGACGGGCGGACGCCATAGAGCTCCGGCAGTTCGCGTGAGGGCTTGGGAAGCACGCGCGCGGGGTGCAGGCTGTTGCGCGCGGAGACCAGATTCAGCGAATCGAGGTTGGCTTCCATGATGCGGACGTCGCGGTCTTTCAGGCCGGGAGAGGAGCGGCGGCGCTGCTGCAGTTCGCCATCGCTGGTAGCCGGGCGCGATTCGATCAGGACGTTGCGGACGCCGAGCTGTTCGATGAAGCGGAGCGATTCGTCGCGCGCCCCGGCTCCGATAGCCAGCATCCCGATGACGGCTCCCACGCCGAAGATGATTCCGAGCGCGGTGAGGAGTGTGCGGGTCTTCTGGCCGTAAAGATTTTGGGCCGCGAGCGAGAGATCTGAGAAGTATCTGAGGAAGCCGGGCGGATGGGTCATTTAGGCAGGGATGGCCCCCGGCTTCCCGTCTCTTTCTTGCGAGTCTCTTCCTGCGGGTCGGCCAACGCGACCTGCTGGCTCTCGGGGAGATCGGAGACCACGACCTGGCTCTCGCTGCGCCGAACCACGTGGACATCGCGGGCGATGAAGCTTGCGCCGGCGGGGACATAGACGTAAGTGCGGCTGCCGCTTTCAAAAACGGCTTGCGCGGGCAGCCAGAGCGAGTTCTTCATGACGTCCGTGCTGATGACGATCCGGACGCTCATGCCGGGGCGAAGCTCGGCGCTGGGATTGCTGAGTTTCATCTTGCATTGAAACTTGCGGTTCCAGGGCGGGCCTCCGGTGCCGCCGAGATCCGCGACCTGGCCGGAAAATGTCCGGCCGGGCAGTGCGATCACTTCAACCTCGACCTTCTGGCCTTGAGAGAGGTGGCCGCGATCGAGCTCCGGAATAGTGGCGACGATTTCCCAGGTCTTCAGATCCGGGATCTCGGCAACGGCCATGCCGCCGCGCACCGTGTCGCCGATCTGGTAATTGGGCATGGTCATGCCCCACATGAAGTTGCCTTGCTGGTTCTGGCGCACGGATACGTACCCGTCGCTGTGGGCCTTGACGGTAAGAGCGTCGATGTTCTTCCGGGCGACGGCCGCCTGGATTTCCGCCTTACCGAGTGCGGCCTGCTGAACGGCGATCGCGGCCACGTTGGTGGCTTGCCGGTTGTTCAGATCCTGGCGGAGCTGGCTTCGGCGGTCGTTCGCGGCTTGGAGCGCGAGATCGTTCTGGCGGGCCGAAATGGCGGGGAGCAGCGGATTCTTGCGGACTTCGTATTCGGCGACGCGAACGTCGGATTCGGCCTTTTCCAGGGCGTAGCGCGCCTCCTCGGACTCCGCGTCGGCCTGCGCCTGCGCCTGTTCGACTTTGAGCTTGTTTTCGGCAACGTCGGATTCAGCTTCTTTGAGCTTGTATTCCTGGTCGGTGGGGTCGAATTCCAGAACGACCTCGTCGGCCTTCACCACTTCGCCGGGCTTCTTGAGCGAGGTGATGTGCATCTCGCCGCCGCCGGTGAGCGGCGCCGTTAGCATTTCGGAGTTGCCGCCGTGCAGTTCGCCGCGGGCGGAGACGGTGAAGGTAAGATCGCCGCGCTTCACGCGGGTGACCGGGACCTTGACGCCCGCGTCGGGAGCGACGGCGTGGTACATGCGCTTGGCTTCCCAGACTGCCGCGGAGATGGCCGCGACCACGGCGAGGACGACCAGCAGCCACTTGCCGGCGGATCGGAGTGACGCGCGGCGTGGGGCAGCCGGCGCAGGAGGCGCCGGAGGAGCCGCGGCTGAGGTTGCGATTGCCGGCGCGCTCATTTCTTTCGCCCTGTCAGCGGCGGCTCGGAAAGAGTGACCGAAACCCCGGCGCCGATTCCTTTGATGGCGATATCGTCCGGGTTGCGGGCCAGCACTTCCACTGCCTTCGGCTCATAGCCGGTTTTGGTTTTAACGTAAACGACAGGCTTGCCCTGATTGGTGAACAGCGCTTTCGCGGGGATGCTGATGGCGTCCGGGATGCGCGATATGACGACATCGGCGCTGGCGTTCATGCCGGGGCGGAGGCGCTGGTCCGGCTGCTCGAGCGCGGCGTAGCCTTTGAAATTGCGGGTCGGCGGCCATTCCCAGTTTTGTTCGGTAAGCGGAGAGATAGCGCTGAGCTTCGCATTCCACGTCTTCTCGGGAAAAGCGTCGATGTGGACGAGTACGGTGTCGTTCAGGGTAATGCGGCCGCGGTCGGTCTCCTCCACCTTGCTTTCCATCTGGATGGTGGAAAGGTCGGGGATCTCGGCGATTGCCGTGCCGGGGGCGGCGTGATCTCCCACCTTATAAGGTTGGGCGTTGAGCCATCCTTGCGAGGTATTGTTCAGGTAGGCGATGATTCCCTTGCCCGGACTTTTCACCTCCATGGCGGCGAGCTGCGCGCTGGTGATCTCCAGCTCCCGCTTCTCCTGATCGCGCAGCCGCGAAAGCGAAGCCATTTTCGCTTCGTCGGATTTTACATGCAGGTTGACGGTGGCTTCTTCGACGCGCAGTTTCTCTTCGGCAAGTCCCGCGTCGATGGCGCTTTCCTGGCCCTGAATCGCGCTTACGATGGCCTGCTTCGAGGCCTCGAGCTTTGCCTTCTCCAGCTCGTAACGGGCGCTGGCAAGATCCAGCTTGTCCTGCTCCGCGGTGATGCGGGCCAGGGCCACCTGCTGATCCACGTTCGCCTGGGCCGCGCGGAGTGTGGCGGTGTGTTCGGCAATCTGCTGTTTCGCCGCGCTGGGGTCGAAGCGGATGACCGGGTCGCCGGGGGCAACGGTGTTGCCGGCCGGCGCGAGCCAGACGATCTGAAGATCTGGGACGTTCCGCGGAGCGGTGATCTGCACGGAGACCCGCGCGGTCAGTTCGCCGCGGCTGCGCACAAGGACGAGGAACTCGCCGCGCCGAGCGACCGCGGAAGGAAGTTCGGTAGCAGCCTGCACCCGG
>JAOAPQ010000543.1 GCA_025462965.1 Bryobacterales bacterium | reverse complement strand
GAGAAAACCCGCTCCAGCGGTGCGGGGTACGAGCGTTCAAGGGTGATCGTTGCATGTTGTGGCTTGCCGTTCATGCCGTTAATTTACCAAGGTTGTCGAGGGCACCTGACAATACCGCGATTGGGCGGTAAGGGCGGTATTCCGCCCGGCGATCTGCTCAATTGTTCTCTCCGGGTTCTATGCCCATTTTCTCGTTTACGGCGTAACCCAGTTTTTGATTGCACGCGAGAGATGGATCGATGACTTCTCCGGGTGGCACGTAAAGCATCCAGAGCTTGAGAGGTAACGCGGGTGCTACAGCCCAACCTGGTCGGAAGATGGAACGCGCATTTACTTCCTGAGCGCGGGAGCGCTCTACTCGGTTTCCGTGGCCGGCGGCGAACCACAGGTGGCCTTGAGCGGATTTTCCCGCGCCGCCATCTCCCCGGATGGGAAATCACAGCCCGGGTTCGGCGCCGCGGCCCAGGCTCTGTTTTGCAGCTCAATTTTATGGAGAGAGTGCGGAACCTGGTGCGCCAACCGGCCGGATTTACGCGGATCCGCTACTTCTTGGCCATCCAGCCTGTGTCGATCGGCTTGGAAGGATCCGCCGTGATCTGCAAATCAACGCAGTGGTGGTAATAGTAGCCGCCGTCTTTATTCAAACCATGTTCGGCCGTGAACTGGGTGCCGCTTTGCTCCAATGCAAAATGAACTTGAGCTCAAGCGCCATTTCGAAGATTGTGAAACTGAGATGTCACCCCGTAACTTGTGTCAAGAAGGCCAAGATATTGATTTGGATCCACAGTTAATGGACATTCGCTGTAATTGCCTTTGCTGGGAGCAAGGCAAGAATAAAGGATCGGCGGATCGCCCGCTGGCTGTCCCATTTTAATCCCTGGGCATGAAATTTCGAGGGTTGCCAAATGGCTGCTTTGGAATATGCAATTGGTCATAAGGAACCGTGAGGGCACTGCGCGCGATATCCTGCTTACGGCGGCGTGCTCCCTAGCGCCGAACACCAGCCGGTGAAAGCAGGAGGATAAATGCAGCGGATTTTGATCGTGGCCTGCCTGATGGCGAACGTCTGCTTCGCCGCCCGTCCGGTGATCTTCGACACGGACATGGGCAATGATATCGATGACGCCATGGCGCTCGCCATGCTGCATGCGTTGAGCGATCGCGGCGAGTGCGAGCTGATCGGTGTCACCCTCACCAATGCGCATCCAGCGGCTGTCCCGTACGTCCGCATGCTCAATCGCTTCTATGGCCGCAGCGATTTGCCCGTAGGCGCGGCAATCAAAACACTCAAAGGCGGCGCCGGCGATGGCTACATGACAGCCGCTCTGCGCGCCGAACCCGCCGAGCCCGCCAGCCCCGCTGAGCCCGCGCCCGAGGTCCTGCGTCGCCTCCTCTCGAACGCGCGCGAAAAGGTCGTGATCGTGCAGACCGGCTTTAGCACCAATCTCGCTGCGCTGCTGTATTCCCGCGATGGCGCTGCGCTCGCCAAAGAGAAGGTCGCGCTCGTGGTCGCCATGGCGGGCAACTTCGCCGAACGGGAACCGGAGTATAACGTCCGCATCGATGTCGCCTCTGCCAAGACGGTCTTCGAGCGCTGGCCCACTATAATCGTTTTCAGCGGCTTCGAAATCGGGCGCGACTTACCGTATCCAGCAGCCAGCATCGAACACGATTTCGCGTATGCCCGCCCGCACCCCGTCGCGGACTCCTACCGAGCCTACAAAAAGATGCCCTACGACCGGCCCACATGGGATTTGACCGCCGTTCTCGAAGCCGTGCGGCCGGAGCATGGCTATTTCGGCCGCTCCAAACCGGGAACTGTGCTCGTGGAACCGAACGGCGCCACACGCTTCGCGCCCGGACAGGGCGATCGGAAGTATCTCCGTCTCGATCCATCCAAACGCGCGGAAATTCTCGAAGTGCTCGGGCTCCTCGCCAGCCAGCCACCCGCACGGCGGTAGGGCGGTTTCACGCTTTCAAGAAATCGCTTAAACTCTGGGCAACAAAGCCGTTGACGGTGAGAACGGCTTTCGTTGTTTCGTACAGATGTCCGGCTTGATAAGCCGCACGGGTGCGAAATCGCCACCGAATACTCACCGGCCGCAAGTCCAGCAAAATGCGCGGCGCTTTCCGCATCCGCCGCCTTGTTCTGTGCCGGGTATCCCTGGGCACTGACAGCCACAATCGACCACTGAAACCGACAAGCCGGCACCGTCATGAACCGCGGCAACCAGCGAATCGACCGCGGCCTGCATCGTAGCGGTCACCGAAAGTGCGCAAAACCATCAGACGATCCATCTGGCGGGAGACATGATCGAAGGTGTAAACACGATCGTCATGATTCTGATGGGGATATGTCAGGCCAGGTACTGCTTCCGACCCAGGAAGTACGAACCATTGGACTCCGTAACGGCCACCAACGTTGCATAATTCCGATAGTGCGGGGCGCGCCAGTTTTCACTTCCTGCTTCCACTGCCGCCCAAGCTGCGGGAACAGCGATACCGCTCCACTGTCCTTTAACTCAGGGCCAGGGAACTGCTTTCGGGGATCGCGCGAAATCTGTGCAGATCTGCGCCGGGATTCGTAAGGTAATCAGGATCCAGGGGGGTAACCTACTGCTATGCAGTCCGCTCCCTTCGCCTTACAAACGTGGCGGGCGAAGTTCACGACCGGACCTTCGTCCGAAGACGCTGGCAGCAGGCTCCTGTTGTCAAAACAGGAGCCTGCCAATTGCCCATCAGGGCCTTACGATAGTTCCATCCAAACGGCGGTCATTGCCCCGGCTGCCTCCCGGCGCGGTGTAGGGGAACTTGGCCGCGACCTTCTCGTCGATGTCAATGCCGAACCCCGCGTTGTCGTTCGCGTACATATAACCGCCCTTGATCTCCGGAGCCCCAGGGAACACCTCCCGGACCGCAGGCGAGAAGAAGTTCTGTTCCTGGATGCCGAAGTTCGATGAGACCAGGTCCAGGTGCATGTTGACCGCATGTCCAACGGGCGAAACATTGCCCGGACCATGCCATGCCGTGCGCACGTTGAAAAACTCGCACAAGGTCGCCACCTTGCGGGCCATGTTGAGTCCACCCGCAGCCGAGATGTGAATGCGGATGAAGTCGATCCAGCGGTTAGTCACCAGCGGCAGCCACTCATGGCGATTGACGAACAGCTCGCCCATTGCCAGTGGAGTGGTCGATTGCGCGCGGACCGTCTGGAACCAGGCTACGTCTTCCGGAGCCATGATGTCCTCCAGGTAAAACAGCCGGTGCGGCTCCAGAGCTTTCGTCAGTATCATCGCCTGCGTAGGCGGAACGCGTTCGTGGACATCGTGAATGAATTCCACGTCGAAGCCGAGCTTTGCGCGCAACTGATCGAACATCTTAATGGTGTTGTTCACGTACGGGGTGGGTTCGAATACCGGCGAGTCGGAGACACCCCGCGGCCGCAGCTTCATCACTTCATCCGAGGTCTTGGCTGCCACCCCATAGCCCGAGAAGCCGGGCACGGCAAGCTGGACGCGCACGTGGCGATAACCCTGGCTGCGCCACTTTTCGACCTGATCGATTAGGGCCGGCATCTCGGTGGCCGCCGCATGGGCGTAAAGCGGCACCGCTGCTCGCACCTTGCCTCCGAGAAAATTGTAAACGGGCATGCCGGCGCGCTTCCCCATGATGTCCCATAGGGCGCCATCCACGCCGCTAAGAGCATTGTTCGCTTCCACACCGCTGCGGAAGTAAGGCTGAAGATAGGAAGACTGCCAGATATCTTCAATCTCATCCACATTCCGGCCCATGATAAACGGCTTCGCGTATGTTTCGAGGAGCGTCGCCACCGCCAGTGGACGCTCGCGATGCGTAGCGCATCCCAGTCCATAAAGTCCGGGCTCATTCGTCATCAATTTGACGACGACGAGTTGGTCGCCCCCTGGCTGCGTGAGGATCACTTTGAGATCGGTAATCTTCAGAGGCGGGAGACCTTTCCGAGTGGCCGCTTGCGCCATCTGTAGCGGTCCAGGTGCGCCTGCCAGGGATGCGGCCAATCCGGCGCCGCCTCCAGTGACCAGCTTCAATGCCTTGCGTCGATT
The DNA here is from genome assembly GCA_025462965.1 of Bryobacterales bacterium. Taxonomy (GTDB): domain Bacteria; phylum Acidobacteriota; class Terriglobia; order Bryobacterales; family Bryobacteraceae; genus JALYXI01. The sequence continues at coordinate 1,500 of JAOAPQ010000543.1, read as the reverse complement.
CATGCTTTTCTCCTAAAACGAATATTTCAATGCGAACTGCATCTCGCGATTGTTGGTTATGGTTGAAGTGATGCGCCCAAAGGCGGCGTCGCCCAGAGTAATATCGGGGGCATTGAATTGTGGCGTATTGAGGAAGTTGAAGGCCTCCCAACGGAACTGAATCCGCTGCGATTCGCGAATCCTGAACTCCTTAAACAATGCGAAGTCCCAGGTCTTTTGTGCCGGCGCGTCGATGAGGCCGACTCCGGCATTGCCGTAACCTTTACCGGTTGTGATTCCGTCACCGGCGCAGCCGGCGCACTTGGCTCGAACGAACGCCGAGGTATTGAACCAGCGCTGCACCGTACGGTCTTCCATTACGCGCTGCACGACGGCGCCTGGTGCTATGTTCGGGCGTGGCGCACTGGCGCTGCCGGTATTCATCGAGTCGCCCGACTGGCCGATGGTAAGCGGGAAGCCGGACGTCAATTGAACGATACCGTTAATGGACCAACCTCCGAGAAAGAAGCGTGTTCTACCCGCGGAGCCGCGGAAAAAGGGCAATTCCCACACATTGCTGAACACGAATCGGAAGCGTTGATCAAGAGCGAACCGTCCACGGTCTGCAGCGATATTGCGCGGGTCCTGCGGGACGTTGCTGGCAAACGGGCCGGACTCATTCACGCTGTATCCGGTCGCCAGGCTCTTCTGATAGTTGAATGAACCAACGAATGTGTATCCGCGCGAGAAGCGCTTTTCGGTGCGTGCCTGGAGAGCGTTGTAAATTGAACTGCGTCCGCTGTCCAGATAGCGGATGGTGCCCAAAGGCCGGAGGACGCTGGGGCTCAGGGAATCGATGTAGAACTGAATAGGCCGGCGGCCCTGTATCGCGGCGGGTCCTGGATCCGGGTTGTTGAAATTGCTCACGGTCTGGTCCAGGTGGCTGCCCTTATTTCCGATATAGGCGATGCCGAACACAAAATCATCACCAAAAGTGCGCTCCAGTTCAGCCGTCCATTGCCAGATGTTGTTGTTGAGAAAATTCGACCGGCCATTCGGTTGAACGTTGCCCAGCATCAGCAAGGCCGTGGGAGCGGCCGGGCCGCCGCCTGTAGCGAACGGGTTATCGATGGTTGCCAGCGGATTTACGCGATCGTTCTGCAGCACGTTCGAGCCGGACAGCGGGGGCTGTAGGTTAAGAATCTGGAAATTGTTAATTTGCTGGGCATTGTAATACTGTCCTGACCCCATGCGCAGCACCATCTTGTCGGAAAACCGGTAAGCCAGGCCAATGCGCGGCATCACCTGCTTCCAGTTGATGTCGTACAGATTCGGGTTGCCGCCCGGATTCGGTATCAACTCCGGAACAAACATGCCATTAATGGTTTGGGCTTTCCCGGGCTCGAACGTAAGCGTTCGAATGCTGCCTTTGTTGTCTCGATCGAAGACGTGCCCGAACAAGTCCCAGCGGACGCCGAGGTTGAGAGTCAGCTTTGAATTCACCTTGATGTCGTCCAGCGC
>JAOAPQ010000532.1 GCA_025462965.1 Bryobacterales bacterium | reverse complement strand
GCCGCGTCTACGAAGCGCCAGACTTCGTTTTCTTCAGCCACGCGAAGCACGCGGCCGCCAGGGTCGAATGCAAAGGCTGCCACGGCGACGTGATGCTACAAGAGTTCGTACAGCTCCAGCAGCCGGTAAAGATGAAGTGGTGCGTGGATTGTCACAAAGCCAGCAGGGCGCCTACCGCCTGTAATACTTGCCATGAGCTGGGGCAGTGAGGATATTTCGGTAAACTGCATGGTCCAGCTGGAAGTGTTGCGAATCCCGTGATTGGGCCTGATAGGCTTGCGGATTATGCACCAGACCCGGCCAGTACTGTTCGCAGGGCGACATTTTGAAGACGAGATCATCGTCCTGTGTGTCCGCTGGTCGTACAGTCAAGAAACTCGATCTGTATGAAGTTCAAGGACGGTTGCGAATTGATTAAGCGAAACCAAGCCCGCCTGAGCCGGACCTAACAAAACGTTACATCGCCGGAAATCGCCTTATAACTTGGCGACAAACGCGTCCGGCTTTCCTCTGGTCGCAGCTCTGGAAGCAGTGTGAGGCGCCGTGAGACAGACCAGCGTCGAGGTGTCACCTCGGTCGCCGAGCCCGAGATAAACGCCCGCCAACACGCTTGTGCTACTCGAAATCGGCCAAGCAGTTTCGCTGGACTTATGCTGACCCGAGTCGGAGGATCACCGGTAGCAAGATCGCGGGGATGCTTACGGCTCTCCTTTTCCCCATAACCAATTCAGTTGTCCACGAAATCCAATGGACGCAGGGTGCAGCCCAAAAGATAGCCCGGCCTTCAATTCGACGAAGTCGACATCTTCCGTGGTGATGGATCCAAGGACGTTCATGTCGTGGGTGTTCCAGGCGACATCAAAGCGAGTGACCACGTCTCGGATAGCGTGTTCATCAGCTCCCGATTGCGCCTAGACGAGTACGACACTGCCGACCATTATCAGGGTGAGAAGTGCCACCCGGGTTAGATGCGTCAAGGCAACTCCTTTATGTCACGGAAATATTATCTCAATTCACACAGCTTTGCTGAAAACTCACTTGCAACAGGGTCGCTGATCTCAACAGGTAAAGTCTGCTTGGCAGGAACATCGGAAGGCTGACCACGGCAGTGAAGACATCGAAATATCCGTTTCATTCTGCTTCTCCTTTGGCTGAATTGTTCGGCTGCTTTCCTAACGGCTGCGTGAATTCTCTTGCCCCTTGCCGAGCCGGCTAGCGATAGCTCATTTTGCTGCTCCTTTCCAGGTGATACACCTTGCTCCACGCGAAGTCGTACGCGGCTTCTGGAAGATTGTCCTTCAGCTCGAGCACATACGTTTCCCGATTTGTGGTCACGCGGAAACGAAACGAATCGGGCCTACCGATGGTCTCGATGTCTCGATAGAGCCACGTTCGCGAGTCTTCCGGCTTGTCGCTGACAAACTGAATCGAGGCCTCGCCGATCTCAAGCGTTCCGCTGGTCCCTCCCAGCGCACGCCGATGATAGGCGGCGACTCGAAATTGGGCGCGCTCGGGGTAATGGCCCACAACCGGGCGGTGAACGCGGGCCGAGAGGAATCGCGCTAGTGCCTCGACAGGTGCATCTGGTTGCGCGCGAAAGGTGTACTCGCGGCGTTCGATAGGTTTCCACTTTTGCACCTCATATGTTTCGAAGCGAAGCGCGTGCGGGTCGGCGACATCTGCCTCGCGCAAATCCGCCATCGGGATCGTTATGGTTGTCTTTCGATCCCTGGACTGAAAAATGACGCCTTTGGTATCGATCCGCAGATCCCCGGGTTGGCTTCGCAGCGTTCGCACACGCGTCACCTTCAGATCGAATGCCTCGTTGTCCGGTGCGGCTATCAAAAGCAGCGCCGGCAGAAATGCCACGAGCACAACTCTCACGAACGTCATTCGATCTCCCTAGCCAGCTTTCGGACCTCAAATCCCTTCCAGATTTCATAAACAGCTGGATACACCAATAGCTCAAGTAAGAAAGAGGTGAAGATACCGCCGACCATCGGGGCAGCAATGCGCCGCATCAGGTCGGAACCGGCGCCGTGCGACCACATGATCGGCACGAGTCCGAGAAACATCACCGCTACGGTCATCACCTTCGGGCGCAGACGCTTCACCGCACCGTCTTCAATCGCGGCCCGCAGGTCGCTCATATTTCGCATCCGGCCGGATCGCTTTCGCTCCTCGTACGCGAGTTCGAGATAGAGCAGCATAAAAACACCGGTCTCCGCGTCAACTCCGAGCAGTGCTATCAGCCCCACCCATACGGCCACGCTCACGTTGTAGCCAAGCAGATAGAGCAACCAGATCGCGCCTACCGCCGAGAACGGAACCGCGAGCAGGATGATCAGAGTTTTTGCGAACGACCCTGTGTTGAAGTACAGCAGCAAAAGGACTATCAGGAGAGTGATCGGAACGACGATCCGCAGACGCTCGGTCGCGCGCTGCAGATATTCGAATTGGCCGCTCCAGACGAGCTGATATCCCGGTGGCAGATGAACGCCCTGCGCAACAGCGCGCTGCGCCGCTTTAACGTAGGTGCCCAGATCCACCGTTGTATCCACGTAGACGAATCCGGCAAGAAACCCCTCTTCGTTCTTGATCATGGGAGCGCCGGTGCGAACCGTGAGGTCCGCCAGCTCTGAAATCGGAACTTGAGCGCCGTCAGCCGTGGGAATCATCACTCGGCTCAACTTCGAGAGGTCGTCGCGAAGACCACGAGCGTATCGCACGTTAACCGGATAGCGCTCGCGTCCCTCGACGGTAGTCGTGACGTTCTGGCCCCCCACTGCCGATTCGATGATTTGGTTCACTTGGGCAACGCTCAAGTTGTAGCGGGCAGCTTCGGCGCGCCTGACCTGATAATCGATGTAGTATCCGCCGGTAACGCGTTCGAAGAATGCGCTGCGTGTTCCGGCAACGCCGTGCAACGCACGTTCGACCTGCAAACCGATCTCTTCGATGGTCTCCAGCTTTGGCCCCATCACCTTCACACCGACCGGCGTACGAATCCCAGTGGTGATCATGTCAATGCGCGTACGAATCGGGAAAAGCCAGGCATTCGCGAATGACGGAATCTGCACCGCTCGATCAAGTTGCTCGATCAGCGTCTCCCAGCTGATCGGCTGGTCTTCCGGCCAGAACCGTGCGAGTTGCGGCTTAGCCCACATGGGAGCCCACGCGGAGTACCAGCGCTTGTGATGTTCCTTGGGCCACTCGCTTTCCGGCTTCACCAACACCGTTGTTTCCACCATGCTAAGTGGTGCCGGATCGGTCGCGGTGTCGGATTTTCCGATTTTTCCGTAGACGCTTTGAATCTCCGGAAACTGGTGGAGGAGCTTGTCCTGAATCTGGAGATACTTGCTCGCTTCGGTAATCCCGATGCCGGGCAGTGTGATCGGCATGTAGAGAATTGAGCCTTCGTTGAGCGGAGGCATGAACTCAGATCCGAGGCGCTGATAAACCGGTATCGTGATTAGCACGACGACAACTGCCGCAACGATGACCAGCCACCGAAGTTTCAGCACGGCCCGGACGATTGGCTGATAGATCCGCATCAGCGGTCGACTGATCGGATGCTGCTCCTCCCTATGAAACTTCCCGACCAGCACGGCGTTCGCCATCCAGGAAGCCCACCGCGGACGGAACCGGAATTCGCGGGTCTTCATGATCAGCAGCCTTATGGCGGGGTCCAACGTGATAGCCAGGACGGCCGCGATCATCATCGAAAAGGTTTTCGTGAACGCGAGCGGCTTGAACAAGCGGCCTTCCTGGTACTGCAGCGCGAAGATCGGTGTGAAGGAGACCGCAATCACGAGTAGAGAAAAGAAACTAGGTCCACCGACCTCCTTCACTGCGTCGATGACGACTTGCGCAGCCGAACCGGGCCGTCCTTCAGCCTCCCAGTGCTCCAGCTTCTTGTGCGTTTGCTCGACTACCACAATGGCGGCGTCAACCATCGCGCCGATGGCGATGGCAATTCCCCCGAGCGACATGATGTTCGCAGTCACGCCGGTCGCCTCCATGGGTATGAAGGAGAGAATCACCGCTATCGGAATGGTGACAATCGGGATGATTGCGCTCGGGACATGCCACAGAAAGATCAGAATTACAACACTGACGATGACCAACTCTTCGATTAAGGTGTGCCGAAGAGTATCGATCGACCGGTCGATCAGATCCGACCGATCGTATGTGGTTACGATCTCGACCCCCGGCGGGAGGCTGGACTTCAATCCGGTCAGCTTGCTTTTGACGTTCTCGATGACGTTCCGCACGTTCTGTCCGTATCGAACGATGACTGTTCCGCCCGTCACCTCTCCTTCGCCGTTCAGTTCCGCGACACCCCGGCGCATTTCAGGGCCAAGCTCAACACGTGCAACGTCCCGCACGCGGATTGGCGTGCCGTTGTTACCGGACGCGACGGAGAGGTTCTGAATATCCGCCAGGGACTGGATGTACCCGCGCCCTCGCACCACGTATTCTTTCCCCGTCATCTCCAGGCTGCGCGCGCCGACTTCGTTGTTGCCGTTCCGCACTGCTTCCATTACTTGCGTGAGCGGCACTTTGTAGGCGAGTAGACGATTGGGATCGATATTGATCTGGTACTGCTTCACAAAACCGCCGACCGTAGCCACCTCTGCGACTCCCGGTACGCTTTCCAGCCAATAACGCAGGTACCAATCATTGAAGGAGCGCATCTGCTGGAGATTGTTCTGGCCGGTTTTGTCCACGAGCGCGTACTGGAAGGCCCAACCCACGCCTGTAGCGTCCGGACCCAGTTTTGGCGAAACGCCTTCCGGAAGCTGGCCGCTAATCTTGCTCATGTATTCGAGCACGCGCGTAC